>JAPPPC010000702.1 GCA_028817685.1 Rhodospirillaceae bacterium | reverse complement strand
GGCTTATAGAGTCCAATAAGGAGAATAAAATTTCCCGACGAATTCGTGTAAGCGCAGCTTCCAGGGCTGGTGAGATATTGATGCATTTGGTCAAGTAATTGCGTAGTAGCGGGTCGTCGGGGTTGAAGTCCCGCACACACGACCCATCTTCTGCGACGCCGTATTTTTCTACCAACTGGTGCGCTGTGGGCGCACTCAACAGACGATGGTCAGAGCCATCCGTTTCGAACAGCTCGCCCAGCATCTTTTCGACGAACGGCTCGTACTTTGGTGTCGTTACGTGGCTGAGAATTTCGGTAAGCCCGTGTAACGAAGCGAGCGCATCTCGGTTTAATTTGTACGCTCCGTAGTAGGCTTTCAGAGCACCAAAAAGCTCGCCACGTTGCGTAATACGATAGCAAGATGGAGCTGAGCTAAAAATGAAGTTGGATTTGTAACGACAGCCGTATTCAGTAGTGTCGCTGCTTCTTGTAGCAGGCCGAGTTGAAATGCAGTTTGTCCTGCAAGGTGCAGGATGTCTGTATTTCGGGGAAACGAAACAAGACCGTTACGCAGTAGTTGATACGCTTCAGCTAATTTGTCCTCAGCGATAGATTTATTTGCTTCTGAGAGGACCGCTTGCGCACTTAGTTCCGGACGGGGCACGATACTAAACTAAGCTTAACCCTCTCCCGCCCGCACCAGCTTGCCCGGCAAGGCGCCAGTGTGCTCCCCGTTCTCGAACACCGTCTCGCCGGCGACCATCGTGGCGACGTAGCCGTCGACGCCCTGCAGCAGGCGTTTGCCGCCGGCCGGCAGGTCGTGCACCAGGTGCGGCGCGTGGATACGCAAGCCGTCATGGTCGATCAGGTTGACGTCGGCGCGCAGGCCCGGGGTCAGGCGGCCGCGGTCGGTCATGCCGAAGAAGTTGGCCGTTTCCGAGGTCTGCGCCTTCACCACCGTTTCGATCGGCAGTTTCGGGCCGCGGCTGCGGTCGCGCGCCCAATGGGTCAGCAGGTAGGTCGGCATGCTGGCATCGACGACCGAGCCGACATGGGCCCCGCCATCGCTCAGCCCGCACAGGGTGCCGCTGTCCAGGAACATTTCTCGGGTCGTTTCCAGATCACCGCTGACATAGTTCGAAACCGGACAATAGAGGAAGTGGTCGAGGCCTTCGGTCAGATAGTCATAGGCGACTTCTTCGGCGGTGCGGTTGCTGCGCGCGGCGATATTGACGACACAGCGATCTTCCGACGGTTCGTAATCGACCTCGGGTCCGAAAGTGTACATGCGGTCCCAGCGGGTTATGGCGCGGACGCGTGACGGCGACAGCAGGTCCATCGCCTTATCGGAATTGGGTGAGCTAAGCACCCGCGCGCGCGTCTCCGGATCGCGCATGCGCGCGAGCCGTTCCTCGCTGGAGAGCGGACGCAGTTCCTGGAACGCCTCTCGAGCGGAGAACGGGGTCAGGGTGGCGCCGACGCCGAGCAGTACGCCCACCGGACGGCAGGCGACCTGTCCGGACAGTGGGGCGCCGGAAGACTGCGCTTCATGGATGGCCTTCAACAGGCGTTGCCAGCGGTCCGGATCGCTGGTGTTTTGGGTGATCAGGAACCAGACCGGGTGTCCCGTCTGCCGCGCCAGTTCGGTGAGCCAGACGAGCTCATCCTCCTCGTTTTCGAATTCGGTATTGATGCCGAAGGTGCCGTGATCGAAGCCGGCGAGCGCGGCGCCGATGCCCACCATCTCCTCGACCTCGGAATAACGGCTCGGTACGAACCCGCCATCCAGTTTCTTGTGCGAATTGGTCAAAGAGGTTGTAAAGCCGAACGCGCCGGCGGCGAGCGCCTGTTCGGTCAGCGATTTCATTTCGGCGATATCCGCCGCCGTTGCCGGCTCCAAATTGATCGCCCGGTCGCCCATCACATAGACGCGCAATGGCAGATGGCCGAGCTGCGCGCCGATATCGATAGTACGCGACTGGCGCTCCAACGCGTCGAGAAATTCGGGGAAGCTCTCCCAGTCATAAGCCAACCCCTCGGCCAGCGCGGTGCCGGGAATCTCCTCGACACCCTCCATCAGATCGATCAGTTCCTGATGGTTCTCCTTGCGCACCGGCGCGAAACCGACGCCGCAATTGCCGCACAGGGTCGTGGTGACGCCGTGCCAGGAGGAGGGCGCCAGGATCGGGTCCCAGGTCGCCTGTCCATCATAGTGGGTGTGCACATCGACCCAGCCCGGCGTAACCAGCAGCCCGTCGGCATCGACCTCGCGCCGGGCCGGTCCGGCCTTGCCGCCGACGGCGCTGATGCGGTCGCCATCGATCGCCACATCGCCAGTGAAAGGGGTGCCGCCATCGCCATCGACGATCGTTCCGCCGCGGATCACTACGTCATGCATCGCTTGCTCCCGATATCGCGTCCCTTACGGTCAGCCCAGAGTCTAGGCTTTCGCGGGCAGCGATGTCCAACCGGCGCCGTTTCCCGTCGGGTCGGGAAGGCCTAGACTGCGCGGCCGGAGCGGAGCCAGGAGCACAGAATGGCCATGACGAACCCCAACAGCTTCGACGCCAGGGACGACCTGGTTGTCGGTGATCGGCGCTATACGATTTTCAATCTGAAACGGGCGGAAGCGGCAGGCCTGTCCGGCATTTCCCGGCTACCCTACTGCCTTCAGGTCCTGCTGGAGAACGGGCTGCGGCATGAGGATGGCGAAACGATCGGGCGTGACTCGATCGAAGCGTTTGCGGCGTGGGCGGCGAAAGGAACGAACCCGGCGGAGGTCGGCTTTTTTCCGACCCGGATCATGCTGCATGACGTGTCCGGAATCCCGCTGCTCGCCGACCTGGCAGCCATGCGCGAGCATGTGCGCGACAGCGGCGGGGATCCGGAGACCGTCAATCCGGTGCGGCCGATCGATTTCGTTATGGATCATTCGGTGATCGTCGATGTGGCCGGCCGGCCGGACGCGCTCCGGCGGAATGTCGAGACCGAATTTGCGCGCAACGGCGATCGCTACAGAATGGCGAAATGGGCCGGCAAGGCCTTCCGCAACATGAACGTTCTGCCGCCGGGGCTCGGCATCTGCCATCAAATCAATCTGGAATCGCTCAGCCGGGTGATTTGGTCCGAGGAACACACAGAATTCGGGCCCATCGCATTCCCGGACAGTCTGCTGGCCTGCGACAGCCACACGCCGATGATCAATGCCCTGTCGGTGCTGGGTTGGGGAGTCGGGGCGATCGAGGCGCTGTCCGCGACCCTGGGCGAGCCGGTCAGCATGGTGATCCCCGACGTGGACGGGGTGCGTTTGACCGGACGTCTGCGCGAAGGTTCCACGACGACGGATCTGGTGTTGGCGCTGACGCGGACCCTGCGCGAGCATGGCGTCGTGCAGAAGTTCGTCGAATTCTTCGGGCCGGGGCTGGACGGGCTCAGCCTGCCAGAGCGGGCGACATTGTCGAATATGGCGCCGGAATACGGTGCCAGCGTCGGCTTTTTTCCAACGGACGCGGAGACGATCGATTTTCTCCACCTGACCGGCCGCGGCGACCAAGTGCCCCTGGTTGAAGCCTATTGCAAGGCGCAGGGGTTGTGGCGCGACGACGCCGTCGACCGCATCTATTCGGACACGATCGAGTTCGATATCGGCGCGGTGGAGGCGAGCCTGGCCGGACCGAAACTGCCGCCGAGCTAGGTGCCGCTTAGTCCGGCGTATCT
The DNA here is from genome assembly GCA_028817685.1 of Rhodospirillaceae bacterium. Classification (GTDB taxonomy): domain Bacteria; phylum Pseudomonadota; class Alphaproteobacteria; order UBA8366. The sequence continues at coordinate 11,606 of JAPPPC010000702.1, read as the reverse complement.
GTCCGATCGCGATGCGATGGAGGCTGGCGGCTGCACGTCAGCTGACGGGCCGGTACGCGATGGCGACGTGGTGATCGCGGCGATCACGTCCTGCACCAATACCTCCAATCCCAGCGTCATGCTCGCGGCCGGGCTGCTGGCGCAGAAAGCGCACGAAAAAGGCTTGCGCCCGAAACCCTGGGTCAAGACGTCGCTCTCGCCGGGTTCGCGCGCCGTCGGCGCCTATCTCGAACGGTCAGGCTTGATGGCGCCTCTGGAAGCGTTGGGCTTTCACGTGACCGGTTACGGCTGCATGACCTGTTGCGGTGGGTCCGGAGCCTTGCCGGCGGATATTGCCGCGGACATCGAAGAGAACGGTCGGACCGTCGGCGCTTTATTATCCGGCAACCGGAACTTCGAGGGCCGCGTGCATCCGCAGGTGAAGCTGAACTATCTGGGCGCACCGCCGCTTGTGGTCGCCTATGCGCTGTTCGGTAATTTGCGGGAGGACATTACGACGGCGCCTCTCGGTGAGGGGGCTGACGGTATGCCGGTCTATCTCAAGGATATTTGGCCGAGCGCCGGCGAGATCGCCGAGGTGGCGCGCGCGCATGTAACCGCGGACCTGTTTGCAGAGGGCACGTCAGAAAATGAAAGCAGTGCCTTGTGGGACGCGATCGATACCGGCGATGGGGGCGCGTATGAATGGGATGCGGATAATACCTACATCGTTAAACCGCCTTTTCTGGAGACGGCGGTCCGCCAGAAACCGATGGCGGATATCGAAGGCGCTGCCATTCTCGCGGTCCTCGGCGACAATGTGACGACCGACCACATATCTCCTGGCGCACGCATCCAATCGGGCAGCGTTGCCGGCGAGTATCTTGTCGGACGGGGTGTCGCCGAATCCGAGTTCAGTGGGTTCCTGCAGCGCCGTGCCAATCACGAAGTGATGATGCGCGGCAGTTTCAACAACCCGCATATACAGAATGAGATGACGCCGGACCGCCGCGGCGGCTGGACCCTGCACCAGCCGTCCGGCGCGGCCATGACGATCTTCGACGCGCATCTGCGTTATGCCGACGAAGGACGGCCCCTGATTGTCGTCGCCGGCAAGGAGTATGGCACCGGCTCGTCCCGTGACTGGGCTGCCCGCGGTCCGCATCTGCTGGGTGTGCGCGCCATCGTTGCGGAGGGCTTCGAGCGCATCCATCGCAGCAATCTGGTCGGTATGGGTGTGTTGCCATTGCAGCTGCCGGATGGTGTAACGCGCCTTACCCTCGGGCTCGACGGCACGGAAACGGTCGCGGTACGCGGCCTCGCCGGCGGTGTTCGTGTCCGGGGCGAAGCGATGATCCGCTTCACCAAGCCCGGCGGTCAGGTCACGGAAACGCCGGTAATATGCCGCCTCGATACGGCGCGCGAAATTGCCTGGTTCGAGTCCGGCGGCGTGATGCCCTATGTGCTGGATAAGTTTTCTGCGGTAGGACATAACGGGTAGCCGGAGCAATCTGGGCTCCGTAAGACGTAAAATTTGAAGGAAAGCAACATGCCCAAGGCCTATATCGTCGCCTGCTACCAGGAAATTCGCGACCCGGACAAACTTGCGGCGTATGGAAAACTCGCCGGGCCGGCCATGAAGGCGAAAGGCGCACGGGTGCTGGCCCGCGGCAGTCGTGTCAAATCGCTCGAAGGCGGATTCGAGGAACGCACGGTGATCGCCGAATTCGACAGTTTCGAAGACGCGCTCGCCGCGTATAACAGCCCGGACTACCAGGCGGCGAAAGCGGTGCTGGGCGACGGCGTGCTGCGCGACATGCGGATCGTCGAAGGCATCGATTAGCGGCGATCCGCCTGATCCTCAGCGAAAATTTGGGAGCGAACATGGAATTCGAAACCCTGGTGCAGACGCGCCGCAGCGTGCGTGGCTACAAAAACGAACCGGTGCCGCGCGCGCTGATCGATGAAATTCTCAGTGTCGCCAAAGGGGCGCCCTCCTCGATGAATACCCAGCCATGGCATGTGCATGTCTTGACCGGCGCGCCGCTGGACGAGGTCCGTCGGCGCAACATGGAGGGGATGGCGTCGGGTGAAAAGCCGAAACGGGACATTCTCACCCATGGCGCCTATGAGGGAGAGCATCGCCGGCGGCAAGTCGACATCGCCAAGAAGCTATTCTCGGCGATGGGGATCGAGCGCCATGACGCTGAACGGCGTCAGGATTGGGTCCTGCGCGGGTTCCGGCAGTTCGACGCGCCGGTGTCCATTATCCTGACCTACGACCGGGTCCTCGACCCGGGCGCGACCTGCCATTTCGATCTTGGGGCGCTCGCCTATGGCATCGTGCTCGCCGCCTGGGACCGGGGACTCGGTGCGGTGACCAACGGCCAGGGAATCTCCCGGTCGGACATCGTGCGCGAAGTCGCGCAAATCCCCGACGACGAAGTCATCATGACGGCGATCGCGATGGGTTACCCCGACGACGATTTCGCGGCGAACACGGTCAAATCCGACCGGGAACCGAACGAAAGCTTCGTGCGCTATGTCGGCTTCGAGGATTAGGGCGCCGCGTTATGTCACCGACAGTTGCTGCTCCACCAAGGTCGCCCAGTAACTGGCCCCATAGACCGCGGCTTCGTCGTTGAAGTCGTAGTGCGGGTTGTGCACCACGCAACCGCCGTCGAGCCCCTCGCCATTGCCGACGCGGATGTAGCAGCCGGGATGGTCCTGCAGCATCCAGGCGAAGTCTTCCGAGCCCATGGTCGGGGGATGGGTGGTGATCACGTTCTCTCTGCCGACCACCTCGATCGCGGCTGCCGTTGAGGCCAGGGTTTCCTCTTCCGTATTGATCAGTACGGGGTAGCGCCGATCGTACTCGAAACTGTAGGTCAGGCCGTGCGCGCTGGTGATGCCTTTCACGATCTCGTCGATGCGCGCTTCCACGATGTCCTGCACTGCCGGTTTCAGGGTACGGCAGGTCCCCTTGATCACCGCCGTTTCCGGGATGACGTTGGTGTTGGTCCCGGCATGAAATTGGGTCACGCTGACCACGACCGATTCGATCGGGTTGACCGAACGGCTGGCGATGCGCTGCAAAGCCTGCACGACTTCCGCGCCGGTGACGATGGGGTCGGCGCCGTGATGGGGGTGGGCGGCGTGCGAGCCCTTACCGGTGATGGTGATATCGAACATGTCCGCCGACGCCATCGCCGAGCCGTGCGTCACGCCGAACTTGCCGAGCGGCAGGCCGGGCTGATTGTGCATGCCGTACACCGCCTCGACCGGAAACAGCTCGAACAGCCCGTCCTCGACCATGACGCGGCCGCCGGCCTCGTTTTCTTCGGCCGGCTGGAAGATGAACTGGACGGTGCCGTTGAAGTTTCGCGTCTCCGAAAGGTAGCGCGCCGCGCCCAGCAGCATCGCGGTGTGCCCGTCATGGCCGCAGGCATGCATCTTTCCAGGATTGGTCGAGACATGGTCGAAGGTATTTTCCTCAAGGATATCGAGCGCATCCAGATCGGCGCGCAAGCCGATCGCGCGGTTGGATTCGCCGACCTTCAAGGTGCCGACAACACCGGTCTTTGCGAGCCCGCGATGCACCGGAATGCCGAAGGATTGCAGCTTCTCCGCGACGATGTCGGAGGTGCGGGTTTCCTCGAACGCGGTTTCCGGATGGGCGTGAATATCACGTCGCCAGTCGCGGATATCGTCCTTGAAGGCGACAATCTCTTCTTTCAAAGCCATTCAGGCTCTCCCTCTGCTCGGTATTTGTTCTGATTTCAACAGTTCGGCTTGATTCGGACCAGCCCCCAGCCGAACACCGAATCCCGGCCCGGATTGCCGAGGTCCTTGGTGAACTTTCGCAATTTGAAGCGCAAGGTCTGCGCGTCCGGCTTGGTGCCGGCCGACAGGTGCAACGCGACGGCCGCGGTAATGAAGGGCGCAGCAAACGAGGTGCCGCTCTGCCGCCCGCCACCTTTATCGCGCGCCGTCCAAAGGTCGACACCCGGAGCCGCGAAATCGACATAGTCGCCGCGATTGGCAAAATCGTAGATTCCCAGGCGCTGATCGACCGCGGTCACGGCCAGCACCAACGGATGTGCGGCGGGATAGGCCGGGCGGGCCTTTATACCGCCATTGCCGGCTGCCGCGACGAGCGCCAGACCGCGCTGGCTGGCCTTCTGCATCAGTTTCTTGAGGACCCGGTTGGGGGAGCCGGCGAGGCTGAAATTGACCACCGATACCTTCTTTTCCGCCAACCAGTCGAGCGCCTTCATCATCGACGCCAGATTGGCGCGAAGGCCGCCATCGGGACGGGCCGCGAAGATATTTGCCGCATAAAGCTGGGCGCCCGGCAACAGCCCCTTCCAGTTGTTGCTTGCTGGCTTGCCGACCAGGATACCGGCGACACCCGTGCCATGGTCCGAGACGCCTGGCTTGGCGCCTTTCGGCAGGAACGAGCGCCGGGCGACGCGTTGGCCTTTGAGGGCCGGATGGTTCACATCGACCAGCGTATCGATCATCCCGATGCGGATGCCGCCGCCGCAGCTTGGCGGCACTTCGCCCCAGCCCATGACGCGGCGGCCATAGTCGCCGGGCGGGCCCTTGTTCACCTTGTAACGTTGATTGACGCCGACAGACAGAGACGGAAAGCGTTTTTCAATTGCCTGCACGGCGGCTTCGGCGGAGAGGTTGTCCGGCGTGCGCAGGCGCAGTGTCGTGATGCCCAGATGCTCGAGCGCAATCCTTTCCAGGACCCGGTAACCGTCCGCACGCAGAGCCCGTTCCACGGCATTCGACGGATTGACGATCATGATCTCGCCGGGTTCGGCGGCAGGCTCATCGTCGGCGCTTGGCCGGCGGGTTTGCGGTGTTTCCTTGACGGTCGTTTTCCCTTTCGGGGCCGATCGCGTGGTTTCGCTCGGTTTGCCTTCGATGACGCCGGTCACTTCCCCCTTCTCATTATATTTGAGGATTCGGGTGCTGGATTGCGCATGCGTCACCTGCGGGAAAGCCAGGGACAGCAGCGTTGCGAAGAATAGGACCGACCTGATCATGAGACGGACTCTTCACCAAGCATGTCGAGCCACTCCTCTTCGCTGAGGATCGTGACCTCGAGTTCGGCGGCCTTCTTCGCTTTGGAGCCGGCACCGGGTCCGGCGACTACGAAGTCGGTTTTCTTGGAAACCGAACCGGAAACTTTGGCGCCGAGCGCTTCGGCACGAGCCTTAGCCTCGCCGCGAGTCATCTGTTCCAGTGTTCCGGTGAACACGACGGTGCGGCCCGCGATCGGTGAATCGCTTTCCTCCTGCACGAAGGGTTCGATATCGAGTTCCGCGGCCAGATCGGCCAGGACCGTCCGGTTGTGATCTTCGGCGAAAAATGCGGCAAGGTCGGCCGCGACGGATGGGCCGATGCCGTCGATCGCGATCAGCCCGGCATAGGCCTCGGACTCGGGATCATGCGCGTCCGCCATCGCCGAAGCGAGGGCCTCGTGGGACCCGTAGTTCTTTGCCAGCAGGCGCGCTGTCGACTGTCCAACCTGGCGGACGCCCAGGGCATAGATGAACCGCTCTAACGGGATGGCGCGCCGCGCTTCGATCGCTGCCATGAGATTATCGGTCGATTGTTCGCCCCATCCTTCACGCGCGGAAACTTCGTCCGCACGGTCGTGCAGCCGAAAGATATCCGCCGGCGTTTCGATCAGCCCGTCGGTCCGGAACGCTTCGATGTGCTTGCCACCGAACCCTTCGATATCGAAGGCGTCGCGGCTGACAAAGTGTTTCAACCGTTCCAATGCTTGCGCCGGGCAAATCAATCCGCCGGTGCAGCGACGCACCACTTCGCCGTCTTCTTGCATGACGGCGCTGCCGCACTCCGGACATTGGCTTGGGAAATCGAAGGGTTTGGAGTCTGCGGGCCGCTTTTCCGGTATCACGCGGACGACCTGCGGGATCACGTCCCCGGCGCGCTGGACGATAACCGTGTCACCGGCGCGAACGTCCTTGCGCTCGATCTCATCGGCATTGTGCAGCGTGGCGCGGCTGACAACGACCCCGCCAACGGTGATCGGCTCCAGTTCCGCCACCGGAGTCAGGGCCCCGGTGCGACCGACTTGGATCGAAATAGCATGCAATAGTGTCTCGGCTTGCTCTGCCGCGAACTTATGGGCAATCGCCCAGCGTGGCGCGCGGCTGACCATTCCCAGCCGGTTCTGCCAATCGATCCGGTTCACTTTGTAAACGATGCCGTCGATATCGTAGGGCAAGGACGCACGCGCCGCGGCGATTTCGTCATAGAGCGCGATCGCGTCGTCGCTGCTGGCGCACAGGCGAGACAGCGGGTTGACGGTGAATCCCCAATCATCGAGACGCGACAGCAACTCCCAATGGGTGTCCGTCGGGGTGGCGCTGGTCTCGCCGGTGGAATAGGCGAAGAAACGCAGCGGCCGGCTCTTGGTGATCGTGGAATCGAGTTGTCGGAGGCTACCGGCAGCGGCGTTGCGTGGGTTGGCGAAGACCTTGTTGCCTTCCGCGGTCTGACGCTCGTTCAGCGTGAAGAAATCGTCGCGGCTCATATAGACCTCGCCGCGTACCTCGAAGATTTCCGGCGCGTCACCGGGCAGGGTTTCCGGGATGTCGTCAATGGTCCGCAGGTTGGCGGTGATGTCTTCACCGGTCGTCCCGTCGCCGCGCGTGGCCCCGACCCGGAAGCCGCCATTCTCATAACGCAGCGAGGCGGACAGCCCATCGATCTTCGGTTCGGCGACGAACTCGACCAGGTCGGACTCTTCCAGGCCGAGAAAGCGGCGGATCCGGGCTAGGAATTCGGCCACGTCATTTTCGTCGAACGCATTCGACAGGGATAGCATCGGCCGGGCGTGCGCCACCTTTGCGAAGCCCGAAGAAGGTGTCGCGCCGACACTTTTGCTCGGGCTGTCGTCGCGCACCAGGTCCGGGAACTGGGCCTCGATCGCTTCATTCCGCCGGCGCAGCGCGTCATAGTCGGCGTCGCTGATCTCCGGCGCGTCCTGCTGATGGTAGAGCCGGTCGTGATGGGCGATCGCCTCGGCCAGCTTGGCCAGCTCGACGGCAGCTTCTTCCGGGGTGAGAGCGTCGGTGTTTTCTTGCGATGGGCTCACGGGGCATTTCCTTCGATCAAGCGGCCCGCCGCGGCGCGCGCTTCAGCGGTGATCGTCGCGCCGGACAGCATACGGGCAACCTCTTCCAGGCGGGACTCGCCGCCCAGCCGTTTCACGTCGGTGATCACGCGGTCTCCCGATCCGGCCTTTTGAACGAGCAAATGATCAGCGCCGCGGGCGGCCACCTGGGGTGAGTGGGTGACGACGAGAAGCTGCGTGCGGTCCGCCAGGCGCCATAACCGTTGTCCGATCGCGTGCGCCGTCGCGCCGCCGACCCCGCTGTCCACCTCGTCGAAGATCAGCGAAGGTTGGTCGCCGCCGGAGATCAGCACCAGTTTCAGGGCGAGCATAAAGCGGGACAGCTCGCCGCCTGACGCGATGCGTCCGATGGGGCCTGCCGGTTCGCCAGGGTTGGTGGCGATCATGAAACGCGCGCGGTCGAATCCGTCTTCGCTCCAGCCGTTCTCGTCAAGCCGCTCCATTTCGGTCGTGAAAGCGGCCTTATCGAGTTTGAGGGGTGGCAACTCTTTGTTCACCGCCTGGTCGAGCGCATTCGCCGCCTTGGTCCGCGCCTTGCTGAGGGTCTGTGCCTCGTTTTCGAATGTCGCACGGGCCTCCCGAACGGCGTTCTCGAGCGATGCGAGCTTGTTGGTTTGATGATCGATCAGCGCGAGCCGATCGCTGAAGCGTTGCCGAAGGTCGGGCAGCCGTTCGACATCGACACGGTGTTTGCGGCCGATTTCGCGCAATGCGAAGAGACGCTCTTCGATCTGATTGAGGCGGGCATCGTCGGTATCGATTGAGCGTGCGGCTTCGTTCAACACGGTGCTGGCTGCTTCCACCTCCGCCAACGCCCGGTCGAGCGCGGCGATCGCGTCATCCAGCCGTCCCCCCGCGGTCTCTGAGAGCCGTTCGAGCTTGCGCAACGCCGCACGCAGGGATTCGCTGACCGGTTTCCTGGCGTCGAATTCGGAGCGGGCCGCTTCGATCGCGTCGACGATCTGCTCCGCCTGCATCAAAAACCGTCGTGTTTCGGTGAGTTCGGCGTCCTCGCCGGTCTGCGGGTCGAGAGCATCGAGCTCTTCGAGCGCATGCCGCAGATAATCTTCGTCGCGGCGCGCTTGTTCCGCTTCTTCAGCGGCGTCGGCAAGGGCCGTTTCGGCATCGCGCCAGGCGCGGTACGCATTGCGCACGGTGCCCGCCCGGCCTTGCAGTTTACCGAACATATCGAGAAGCGAGAGGTGGGTCCTTGAATCCAGTAAGCCGTGCTGTTCGAACTGGCCTTGGATTTCAATCAGCGACTCGCCAACCCGTTTCAGCAGCGCAACGCTTGTCGCCTGATCGTTGATGAACGCACGCGAGCGGCCGGTTCCGGCCAAGGTCCGCCGCAAGACAAGTGAGTCTTCGGACTCGATACCGTGCTCTTCGATAAGTTGATTGGCCGGATGATCGGCAGGAATTTCGAAGCTGGCTGCCACAGAGGCGGTGTCACTGCCCTGTCGTAGCAGGCTGGTTTCCGCTCGCGCGCCCAGCGCCAGGCCCAGCGCATCGAGCAGAATCGATTTACCCGCTCCGGTTTCGCCGGTCAGGACGCACAGCCCGGCGTGGAACGTCAGATCGAGTCGCTCGATGAGAACCACATTTCGAATGCTTAGCGCCGTCAACATTGCGGCGTCAGTTAGCCCAATCCCACATCCAGCTCAGCCACGAACTTTCCTTTTGTACGGGCTGAAGGTTGCGCTGCTCGAGCAAGGCGTAGCTGTCCGCGTACCATTTACTGCCCGGGAAGTTGTGGCCCAGGACCGCCGCGGCCATCTGCGCCTCGTCCGTGATACCCAACGAAAGATAGGATTCCGTGAGCCGGAGCAGCGCTTCGGGAACATGGGTCGTGGTTTGATAGTTTTGTAGGACGGAGCGGAAGCGGTTGATCGCCGCGAGGAACTCGCGCCGCTGCTGATAGTATCGGCCGACCGCCATTTCTTTGCCAGCGAGATGGTCGTTGACCAAATCCAGTTTCGCCCGCGCGTCGCGGCCGTATTTGGTATCCGGATAGCGGCGCATGACGTCGCGCAGCGCAGACAATGCCAGCTCGGTCATTTTCTGGTCGCGGCCGACATCCGAGATCTGTTCGTAGTAGGAGAGGCCTTTTAGATAATAGGCGTAAGCGACGTCAGGGTTGCCCGGATGCAGTTCGATGAAACGGTCCAGCCCGACGATCGCTTCGTCGTAATCGTCTCGCTTGTATGACGCGTAGGCGGACATAAGCTGGGCCTTGGTCGCCCAGACCGAATAGGGATGCTGCCGTTCGACTTCGTCGAACGAAACCACCGCATTCTTGTAATCTTCGCGCTGCAAGGCGTCGACGCCGAGATTGTACAGCCTTTCGACCGTGCGTGCCCGATAGGTTTCCCCTTCATCCTCCGAGCAAGCCGTCACCAGGACGGCCAGGCACAGGCAAATCGCACGCAGTAACGTGCCGTAAAGTCGCTGTTCGGTGAAGTTATGATGCATCGTCAGTGACAACGTTGGCGCAACGGCGTTCAGAATCTCTCCGAGTTGACACCTTTGTATATATCACTGCCGATGGGCATTTCCCACCGGAACCGACGTTTCGCGGTAGTGTGCCTTACGCGGTAGCAGCGATCGCTTCCGGTGCCCAGGCACCAAGCGGCATGCGCCGGTCCATGGCAATCGTCGTCCAAGCCGCATCCTCGGCGAACAGCGTCTCCAACAGCTTATGGTGCAAGCCGTGACCGGCTCGTACACCGCTGAATTTGCCAATCAGCGGACCGCCGGCGAGATACATGTCGCCGATGCAATCGAGCACCTTGTGGCGCACGAATTCATTGTCGAACCGAAGCCCGTCATGGTTCATGACTTCGTCGCCATCGACGACGACCACATTGTCGAGCGAACCGCCTTGCCCGAGTCCGGCATTGCGCAGGGCCTCGACCTCATGCAGGAAACCGAATGTCCGCGCGCGCGAAATGTCGGTCTTGAACGCATCCGGCGACACTTCCATAACGAAGCTTTGCCGACCGATGGCGGCGCTGTCGAAATCGATGCCGAATTCGATGGAAAAGCTGTCTGCGGGTTCCAGGCGGGCAACACTGTCGCCGTCCCGGACCGTGACAGGGTGTAGAACTTGGATGGCGCGGCGCGGTTCGTCCAATTCGATCGTCCCGGCACACTCGATAAGGAACACGAACGGTTCCGCGCTGCCGTCCATGATCGGCACTTCCGGACCATCAAGGGCAACGATCACATTATCGATTTCGCAACCGGCCAAAGCGGCCATCAGATGCTCGACCGTCGAGACGCTGACACCGTCCGCATTGACCAGCATGGTGCACATATTTGTACTGCCGACATGGTCGTACCGGGCCGGTACATCACGATTGGTGTTCGCGACGTCGATACGCCGGAACACGACTCCCGTGTCGGCTGCCGCAGGATGCAGCTCCATTGAAATCTTATCGCCAGTATGGAGACCAACGCCGCTGCAGCGGATGCTGCTTTTCAGCGTGCGCTGCCACGAAGACGCGGCCAGCTTGCTCAATTCCTCCATCCCCTCGGAACCCTTTACGTTTGCCCTGCGTGTTAACCGGATACGAGCTTGATTAAGTTGATATTTTTTTAAGCCCGTATGACGCGTGTGCAGATGTAACAATAACAGTGTCTAGGCTCAAATCACTCTTTGTTACGAATTGTTACGCGGCCGCACCTCATGGTGCGACCGCATAACTCCCTGATATCGCTATTATATTCAGCCTGGACTAATTAGCTTGTCGGCGCAGGAATGCCGGAATTTCAAGCATCTCCTCCTCGGCCGCGGATGGCGCTGCCGCATCGGTCGAATCGAGACCGCCCAACTGCGGCTGTCCGGTATCTCCAGCGACCGGTTCCGGCTTCGGAGCCGGCTTCGATTCTGCCTTAGCTTCGGGCTTGACCGTTGGCGGTGTAGGCTCGGCCTGCGTCCGCGCACGGCCGGTGCCGGTCATGCGTTCGAACAGGGTCAAACCTTTGCGCCGCGGCTGCGGCGGCTCGCTGCGGGCGTTTTCGATCGCTGCGGCCGCGAACGGCTCTGCCGGTTTGGCTTCTGAGCGGACATCGCCTGGCCGCACTGGGCGTGGCGGAATGAATGCCGGCCGTTGCGGCAGAACCGGTTTCGGCTCTTCCGTCTCCGCGGCGGCAGGCTCGTTGGCCGCCTCGGCTTCAACCGGGCTTTCTGCCACTTCCGGCTCTTCGATCGGCAAGCTGTCTTCCGATTCGGTGGTCGGTTCTTCAACCGGTTCCGGGTCGGCGACCGGCTCTTCCGGGGTGCTTTCCACGCGGGTGTTCGACACCACCGTTGTCAGTCCGATTGGCATCGGGCGGTGCTCGGCGTTCGCCACGGCCTCGATACCGGTGGCGACGACGGCACCCCGAGCCGCGCCTTCGAGTGCTTCCTCGAAGGTTGAACCGATGATGATGTTGGCCTCCTGGT
>JAPPPC010000565.1 GCA_028817685.1 Rhodospirillaceae bacterium | reverse complement strand
TCCACAGATAAAGCGGGCAATCCGGCCAATATCATGTGAGCGACCAAGCGTCTGTCGGAAGGCTATTGCCAGGCCCTCGACCTGTCCGGCCGAGAGAAGGAAAGCACCCGGTTCGTCGTCGTAAGGTTCGGCAACGTGCTCGGTTCCCGGGGCTCCGTGGTCCCATTGTTCCAAAGTCAGCTTGCGCGCGGCGGGCCGCTGACCGTCACGGATCCGGAGATGACCCGGTATTTCATGACCGTGCATGAGGCCGTCGAGCTGGTGCTGCAGGCCTCGGCCCTGGGCCTGACCGAAGCTGAATCCGAAGGCCGGATCTTCGTGCTCGACATGGGTGAACCGGTCAAGATCATCGACCTGGCGCGGCAGATCATCCGGCTTGCCGGGCTGCAGCCGGACAAGGATGTCGCAATCGAGATCATTGGACCGCGCCCCGGAGAGAAGCGGCACGAAGTGCTGCTGCACGAAAAGGAAACACCGGTACCGACAGCGTGCGACGGATTGACCTTGGCAGCGCCGCGCACGCCGGATTTGGCGCTCATGGCGCGAACGATCGACGAATTGGAGCGATCGGCGCAATCGCGCGACGCGACGCGCACACTGTCCCTGCTACAACGCCTCGTCCCGGAATTCGATAGCGAAGATGCCCTTCCTGTGACGACTGATCCCGTTCCAATATCCTCTTCGAGGGAGTGAAAGATGGCCGAAGGCAAAATTACGCGAGCCCTGATTTCGGTTTCGGACAAGCGCGGTCTGGTCGCGTTTGGAGAATTTCTTGCCGGTCAGGGCGTCCGCCTGCTGTCGACTGGCGGGTCGGCAAAGACGTTGCGCGACGCCGGCCTGGCGGTGACGGAAGTTGCTGACCATACCGACTTCCCGGAAATGCTGGACGGCCGGGTCAAGACGCTGCACCCCAAGATCCATGGCGGTATCCTCGGCCGGCGCGACCTCGACGCGCATCGTATGGCCATGGAGGCGCACGATATCGCACCCATCGATCTGGTCGTCGTCAATCTCTACCCCTTCCAGGAAACGGTCGCCCGCGGCGCCGACTTCGACGAATGCGTCGAGAATATCGATATCGGCGGCCCGGCTCTGATCCGGGCGGCTGCCAAAAACCACGACTTCGTCACCGAGCCCTGATTTCGGTTTCGGACAAGCGCGGTCTGGTCGCGTTTGGAGAATTTCTTGCCGGTCAGGGCGTCCGCCTGCTGTCGACTGGCGGGTCGGCAAAGACGTTGCGCGACGCCGGCCTGGCGGTGACGGAAGTTGCTGACCATACCGACTTCCCGGAAATGCTGGACGGCCGGGTCAAGACGCTGCACCCCAAGATCCATGGCGGTATCCTCGGCCGGCGCGACCTCGACGCGCATCGTATGGCCATGGAGGCGCACGATATCGCACCCATCGATCTGGTCGTCGTCAATCTCTACCCCTTCCAGGAAACGGTCGCCCGCGGCGCCGACTTCGACGAATGCGTCGAGAATATCGATATCGGCGGCCCGGCTCTGATCCGGGCGGCTGCCAAAAACCACGACTTCGTCACCGTTGTGACGGACCCGTCGGATTACGAAGCGGTCATGGCGGAAATGGCGGAGAATGACGGCGCGACCAGCACCGAACTGCGCCGCCGCCTCGCGGCCGCGGCTTTTGCCCGGACCGCCGGCTACGATTCCAACATTGCCGCCTGGTTCGAAATCCAGCGCGGCGAGGTATTCCCGCACCGTATGGCCGGCAGCGGCACGCTGAAGCAGAAGCTGCGCTATGGTGAAAACCCGCACCAGGAAGCGGCTGTCTATTTGAGCGGTATGGGGCGGCCGGGGGTCGCTTTGGCCAATCAGATCCAAGGCAAGGAACTGAGCTACAACAATATCAACGACACCGACGCGGCCTTCGAACTGGTCGCGGAGTTCCAAGAACCCGCAGTCGCCATCATCAAGCATGCCAATCCGTGCGGCGTCGCCGTTGGCGATACGCCGCTGGACGCCTATCGCCAAGCGCATGCCTGCGACCCGGTCAGCGCCTTCGGCGGCATCGTCGCTCTCAACCGCACCTTGGACGGGGACACCGCGCGCGCGATTGGCGAGATTTTTGTCGAGGTCGTCATCGCGCCGGAGGCCGACCCAGACGCCCGCGCCGTTTTCGCAGAAAAGAAGAATTTACGGCTCCTGCTGACCGGCGACATGCCCGACCCTGCCGCGGTCGGCATGAACATGAAGACCATTGCCGGCGGTTTTCTGATGCAAGGCCGCGACACCGGACGCATCACGCGCGACGATCTGAAGTTCGTCACCCAGCGGGTCCCGACGGACAAGGAAATCGAGGACATGCTGTTCGCCTTCAAGGTCTGCAAGCACACCAAGTCGAACGCCATCATCTATGTCCGCGACGGGGTCACGGTCGGGATCGGGGCCGGCCAGATGAGCCGCGTGGACTCCTCCCGGATCGCCGCCGAGAAAGCCAAGGACCAGCTCGGCACCGCAGGGTCCGTTGTCGCATCGGATGCCTTCTTCCCCTTCGCCGACGGGCTCATCGCCGCGATCGAGGCAGGCGCTACGGCGGTCATCCAGCCTGGCGGATCGATCCGCGACGAAGAGGTCATTGCCGCCGCCGACGAGGCCGGCGTCGCGATGGCGTTCACCGGCATGCGGCATTTTCGGCATTAATTGGTCAGGGCCCCGTTTCCGGCACCTTCCCGCTAGGTGAGCGTCACCGAGACCGCGCTATCGACGAACATCTGAGCACCGGTTTCCGCATGCTCGAATACGGTGTAGCCATTGATTTCGGCAATCGTGGTCGTGCCATTGTTCGCCCAGCCCGAACCGGCATCCACGCTATCCGCACCATCGCCATCGATGATCAGCGTGTGATCCGTGCCGGTCAGGCTGTTGGTGCCGCCGGTCGCCGAGAAAACGGTCGCGCCGTCCAGCGATAGCGTGACCGTGCCAGCGCCCGATATATCGATCCGTTCGATATTCGACAGCTGATCGCCCCGCAGGGGCCTCAAATCGAAACTCGCGTCGGACTCAGCCGAGAAATCGACAAGATCGAAATCGGCACCGCCGTCCAAGTGCCCGAACCCGGTGTCGGCGGCGATAAATATGTCGTCCCCGTCACCGGCATGGACAAGGTCGGCGCCGCCATTGCCGGTGATGGTGTCATCGCCGGCACCGGCGGAGACGATATCGACACCCGCCCCACCGGTCAGAGTGTCGCCGGCCCCCGATCCCTGCAAGGTGACGGCCACACCCGTTAAGATGACGGATGACGCGCTCTGAACCGCGTCGAGGACGACGCCACCACCGACATCCAGCCCGTCGATTTTGTCGAAGCTATCGGCGATGTTCGTCGCTTGCACGACGGTGAAGCTGTCCCCGACGGAGACGTCAAACCCACCGAATTCGCTCACCTGAACCGTGCCGCCGGCGGACAAGCTGCCATTGACCGTCAATTGATCGAATTCGTCGCCGGCGGTAAGTCCGCCGAGTTCCAGTTCCATGAAGCTCGTGCGGCCCTTGGTGTAGTCGCCATTGATGGTTAGTAGGCCCGGCGAACTTCCAAAATTGGTCGTACCGTCGTCCTGGAACACGACGCCGGTGCCCGTGGTGATCGTACCCGTCCCATCGACGGTTATCGTTCCCGCTGCGAGGTTGTGCAGCGTGCCGTCGCCACCTGTGGCGTTCACGACCAATCCACTCGGGGAATTGTTAATATCGATAATGCCGCTATTGGACAGAACCCCACCGCTGGTCACAAAATCGAATACTGACGTGTTGTTCAAAACCAAAGAACCGCTGTTCACGTTCGATGCACCGTTCAGATTGAGGGTGATCGCGCTGTCCGTTGAGAACGTCCCGCTGTTCAAGAATTCGATACCGTTGGCGACTTGGAACCCCGCGCCCGAACCGATATTGATCGATCCCGAATTGTCGAGCACACCACCGGACTGATCCAATAGCGCACCTGGTTCGACGTTAATCTGTCTGACATCAGCGCCCCTGGGACACCCTGAGGTG
>JAPPPC010000353.1 GCA_028817685.1 Rhodospirillaceae bacterium | reverse complement strand
TTCTTGCCGCCGGTTTCAATGTCGAATTCGGCGGCAGCCTGTCGCTCAACCGCAAGATCCAGCGGGCGGCACCGATCCGGTTCGGGTCGCTTTCCACCACGCGCGTGCCAAGCGCCCGCAAAGGACCTGTCGCCATGGCGACCTCGCTCTCGCTCAGCGGCGTTTTGTCGCCAGCAACGGTGCGCGGCAAAAGCGTGACATTCGGTCCGACCTCTACGGTCACCGATTGCAGACCCAGTTCTTCGAGGCGCGACTTCGGAACCGCGACGCTCACCGCCAGTTGGCGGCGCAACGATGCAACGCGGAGCTCGTTGGCGGCATCGAGCACAACCCGACTGCCATCCTTTTTGATACCGACAAGGCGGACTTGTTTCGTGTCGGCGAAGTTATAGGCCGTCCCCTTGGTCGGGACGGAACGCTCTTTCTGGAGGCAATAGGCGCTTAGCGAGGCGATGCAGCTGTCGTCATGACATTGCAACGTCACTTCGCCGCCGCTGTTGACCAGGGCCAATGCCTGCGGTGCGGCACTTACCGCACCGGAAAAATTGAACAATGCAAAGAGGCCGGCGAATACGCCGACAGTGATGGACATCGTCTTCATACGCCGTAATCCCTTCGCTATGAGCGGGGGTCGGCACGACCGGCTAGGTCGCACTACGCAGCCGACCCTTGTCCATGGGGAGAGATTGACACGTTAAAACGAGTCCGGTCAATGGCGTGACCGTCTTTCTTTCAACTCATGCCTGAATAGGCGCGCGCCAATCGCCTATTTAAAGTCTCCGCCGCGCGCGCTGTCATTGCTATATCTTCGGATAGGAACAGGAAAGGGCCGAGCTGATGCAAGCAGAGAACCTACTCGTGATCATGTCGGACGAACATAACCCGAAGATGCTGGGCGCCGCGGGGCATCCGCTGGCCAAGACGCCGCATCTCGATAGATTGGCGGCGCGCGGGACCCGGTTCGACCGCGCCTACACCAACTGTCCGATCTGCGTACCGGCCCGCGCGAGCTTCGCGACCGGCCGCTATGTGCACGACAACGAATACTGGGACAATTCAATCGCCTATGACGGCAGAATCGACAGTTGGGGCCACAAACTTCAGGCTCGAGGCATCCGCTGCGATTCGATCGGCAAGCTGCATTACCGGCTGGAATCGGATCCAACCGGGTTCGACAAACAACACATTCCCATGCACATCAAAGACGGCGTCGGCATGTTGCACCTGTCGATCCGCCAGCAGTTCCCCGACTTCACGCCGCCGCCGAAAAAGAAGGGCGGCGGTGCCGCGGGCATCGTGCTGAATGCCGCCCGCGGTGAAAGCGAGTACACCCGTTACGACCGCCGCGTCGCGCAGTTGGCCTGCGACTGGGTGCGCGACGCCGCGACGCGAGACAACCCTTGGGTGCTGTTCGTGAGTTTTGTGACACCGCACTATCCGCTGATCGCCCCGGACGAATTTTTCGATCAATACCCAATCGATGAGATGCCGATGCAGAAGCTCGATCATCATACGGACTATGTCCACCACCCCTGGATGGCGAACTTCGTTCGGGTCAACGCGCGCGGCGACGCCACGGACGCGCAGCACCGTACCGCCTTGGCCGCTTATCTCGGCCTGTGCAGTTTCATGGATGCGATGGTAGGTCAGGTTCTCGGCGCGCTGGAGGACAGCGGCGCGGCGCCGAACACACGCGTTCTTTATACTTCCGACCATGGCGACAATGCCGGCGCCCGCGGATTCTGGGGCAAGTCGAATCACTACGAGGAAGCGAGCGGCGTCCCTCTCATCGTGGCGGGTGCCGATATTCCGGAAGGCAAAACGAGCCATACACCGGCAACCCTCGTCGATTTCTTTCCAACGATCGTTGACGCTGCCGGCGGCGCCAATGAAACGTCTTCAGACCTTCCCGGCGCATCACTGATCGACCTCGCCAATGCCGCCGACGATCCCGCCCGGATCGCTTTCAGCGAGTATCACGCGGCCAATTCACCGTCCGGCTCGTTCATGATTCGCAAAGGAAAGTACAAGTATATTCACTATGTCGGGTTCGAACCCGAGCTGTTTGATTTGGAGGCCGATCCAGAGGAAATAACCAACCTTGCCGGCAATGCAGATTATCGCGACACGGTGCGGGAATATGACGCCATGTTACGCAATATCGTCGATCCGGAAGACATCGATCGGCGCGCCAACGCCGCCCAAAAAGCCTTGGTTGAAGCGGCCGGCGGGCCCGACGCCGTCATGGCCAACTTGGTCACGACAAAACACTACACACCGGTGCCGGACGACATCGACGCGGAACTCCGAAAGGGCTAATCGTTGCGCCCGAAACGGGTGCGCCGCATACTGCGGGCGGAGGAACACATCATGACAGATCGACGACGACATCACGATATGGGAGGGCTGGAAGACGGCCCGGTAGAGATCAAGGAACACACGTCCGAGCCATGGGAGAAGCGGGTCGATGCCATACGCTCCCTCCTCTCCGACGAGCAGCGCAACATGCTGTCGGTCGACGAGCTGCGCCGCGCGATCGAAGACCTCGGCGCGGAGGCCTATGACCGCTACAACTATTATGAGCGCTGGATGGCGGCGATGACGAATATCCTGCTGGAAAAGAAAATTCTCGGCGTGGACGAGCTGGGCCGGAAGATGGCGGAAGTCGAAGCGCGCCAAGGGAACAAACCGTTATGAGCGCCCGCTACAAGGTCGGCGACACGGTTCGGGTGCGCCAGGCGTTTCCGCCGGGCCACTGCCGGACACCGTATTATTGCCGCGGAAAATCGGGCGTTGTCGTACGCTGTTGCGGCGAATACCGGAACCCGGAATACCTCGCCTACGGCACGTATGACGGACCGGAAGAACCGCTCTACCGCGTTCAGTTCATGCAGACCGATATGTGGGACGACTATAGCGGTGCTCCGCATGACATGGTCGAAATTGAAATCTACGAGCACTGGCTCGTCCCGGAGACTTCGTGAGGACATTATGAGCAGCGACCATCACCACGATCACGGCATGTACGACTCCGATCCGCTCCACCACCATCCGCCACAGCCGGATCTCGAAGACACACCGCTGACCCACCATCAGATCATGCAGATCGCGGTGGGCGAATTGCTGATCGAAAAGAACATCATCAGCGCGGACGAATTGCGCGCGCAGATCGAATTCCAGGATTCGATCACCCCGGCCCGCGGGGCCGAACTGGTAGCCCGCGCCTGGTCAGACGACGGCTTCAAGGATCGGCTTATCGCCGACTCCAAAGCGGCCGGCGATGAAATCGGGATGGATGTCGGCCCGGTTCCCATTCTGGTGATGGAGAACACACCGACGGTGCATAATTTGATCGTCTGCACATTGTGTTCCTGCTATCCGCGGTTCCTGTTGGGAATCCCGCCTGACTGGTACAAGTCACGCAGTTATCGCCGTCGCGCGATCAGCGAACCGCGCAAGGTGCTGTCGGAATTCGGCACGGATCTCAGCGATTCCGTGGAGATCAAGGTACACGACAGCACGGCGGACATGCGTTACATGGTGTTGCCCATGCGGCCCGCCGGGACAGACGGCATGAGCGAAGCGGAACTGGCCGGCCTGGTGACACGGGATTGCATGATTGGCGTCACCGTGCCGGAAGGGCCCAGCAAGGCTTGATGTCCGCGCGTATCGCCACACTCTGCGCCGCCCTGCTGTTTCTGGCTGGTTGCTACCTGCCGCTCAACTTCGAAGCGGACATCAATATCGACGAAAAGGGTCGGTACGCGGTGCGCTACAAGGGCGATATCATCGCCGTTACCCTGTTGAGCAAGATCAGCAACGGCAAGGTCGAAGGCGCGTCCGAAATCAAGAAACAGGCGGCGATCTATCGGCGCGACTTGATGCGGGACAAGGGCTTCAAGACCGTCGATCACACGAAACTCGCACGCTTCAAAGCGGTCTACGAGCACCAAGGCGACATCCATAAAGCGAAGTCGTTCGATTTCGTCCGCTCGAACGCCCGGTTCTTCTCCATTCAGC
>JAPPPC010000091.1 GCA_028817685.1 Rhodospirillaceae bacterium | reverse complement strand
GTGTACGTCCGTCTTCCCTCGCGCAACGCCGATCAGGAAGCGCCGAACCGCGCGGATTGACCATCGGGCTAGCGGAACGCGGCGATCCCGGTAATCTCCCGGCCCTGGATGAGCGTCAGGATTTCGTCCGTCGCGTCCGGCACGGTCAGCATACGGGCGTCGCGCCAAAGCTGTTCCAGCCCGACCTCCTCGGTCAGCCCCATCCCGCCATGCACCGCCATCGCCTTGGAAATCGCCTCCAGACAGGCATTGGTCGCAAAGCGCTTCGCCATCGCCGCATCTGCATTGTTCCGCGCGCCCTGGTCCATGAGGTCGAGCGCGCGGTAGCACAACATGCGGCTGGCAACGATGGCAGTTTGCATGTCGGCCAGGCTCTGCTGGATGAGCTGATGACCAGCGATCGGTTTGCCGTGCTGCTCGCGTATGCCGGCATACTCGACCGCCGCCTCGAAAGCGCGCTCCGCCAGCCGCGCCGCCACCAGCCCGACCAGCGGCCGGTTGCCATTCCAAGTGATCGTCAGCATGCGCGCCGCGTCTCCACCGGAGGACAGAATATTCGCCGCCGGCACCTCGCAATCCTCGAACACCGCCTCGGCCAGATGGCCCTGTTTCAGCCCCGTCGTTTCAATCTCACGAATCTCGACATTGCATTCCGACGGCTCGACGACGATCCGCTTCAGCGTGTTCCGGCCTTTCTCATCGACCCCGTCGATGCAGGTCACGGCCAGGATGTCGGCCACCGAGCCGTTGGTGATCCACAGCTTGCGGCCGTTGACGACGGCCGTGTCACCCTCAACGGTCATGCGGGTCGACAGGCCACGCGGGTCAGAGCCGGCAGCCGGCTCGGATGTCGCGGTGCCGCCGATCTTCTCGCCCGCCAGCATGCCCGGCAGGAACCGTTCGCGTTGCTCCGGCGTCGCCTCAGCGTGGATGCGCGCGAAGGTCACGTCATGCCCCATGATGGAAACCGACAGCCAGGCCGGTAGCTGCTCGTAGATCAGCGCGTAGTCCAGCATCTTCATGCCGCTGCCGCCTTGCTCCACGGGCACACGCGGCGCGGTGATCCCCTGCGCGGCGAGCACTGGATAGATCTTCGCCATCGCCGCACGCGGGAGCGATTCGTCCGCCGGATGAGCGTCCAGGACCGGCTGGATATCCCGTTCCACCATCCGTTTGGCGGAGTCCTGGATCAGTTGCTGTTCTTCGGAGAAGGCGAATTCCATCGGCGCGTGAACTCCTCATGCAAAATATTCGGCGCGCACCCTAGCACGCGGCGCCGGAACGGTTCATGTCCGGACAATTTGCGGCGGACGACGCATGTTGTACAGTTCCGCCCATCGCGAACAACCCGGAGCGCAGCATGCAGGTCGCCCATTCCGTCGAATCCGACGCCTACCCCTTCGAAATAAACCGGATCGGCGACGTCGCCGGCGCCGAGATTATCGGTCTCGATCTGTCGAAACCGATCGACACGGCGACTCGGGATGCGATCATGCGGGCGTTTCTGGAACATCACGTGCTGGTGTTCCGCGACCAGGATTTGACGAAAGACCAGCAGGCGGCGTTCAGCGAGAATTTCGGTACACTGGAGCATCATGTCGGTCGCCTGCCCAATGGCGAGCCCTTCCCCATCGTGCACACGGTCACCAATCTCGGGCCCGACGGCAAACCGCTCGGCGAGAAGATGGGCAAGGGCAACTTCCACTGGCACACGGACAAGTCCTATCACGAGGTTCCGTCGCTGATGACCATGCTGCACGCCAAACAGGTGCCGGCGGATGGTGGCGATACGCAGTTCGCCAACACGCGCATGGGCTACGCCGAACTTCCGGAGGCGACCAAGGACCGCATCGCCGGGATGAAAGCCGAGCACAGTTGGGAGGCGAGCCGCCGCAACACCAAATCGCCGCCGGCGACCGAGGAGCAGAAACGCGAGCGACCGCCAGTCACTCATCCGGTCGTACGCACCCATCCCGACACAAAGGACAAGATCCTCTATGTCGGCTGCCACGTCTCGCATATCCACGACATGCCGCGCGACGAAAGCGACGATCTACTGGCCGAACTGATGGACCACACAACGCAACCAAAATTCGTCTACAGCCACCGCTGGCGTAAGGGCGATTACGTGATGTGGGACAATCGTTGCCTGCTGCACCGGGCGAGCCCGAATTTCGATACCGCGAACGAGGCGCGCGTCCTGCACCGGACGGTCATCATCGGGACCAAGCCCTATTAGACAAGGAGAACGTCATGCAAGTTGCGGCCGCGACGAACAGCACTGACTATCCCTTCGACATCAAACCGATCACCGATATCGGCGGCGCCGAGATCACCGGCTTGGATATATCGGAGCCGATCGGCCCCGACATCCGGGACGCCATCATGCGCGCCTTCCTGGAATTCCACATCCTGGTGTTCCGCGACCAGGATCTGACCAAGGACCAGCAGGCCGCCTTCAGCGAGAATTTCGGCACCTTGGAGCACCATGTCGGCCGCCTTGCCAACGGACAGCCCTTCCCCATCGTGCACACCGTCACCAATCTGGGTCCGGACGGGAAGCCGTCGGCGAAGACCGTGTCGCGCGGCAACTACCACTGGCACACGGACAAGTCCTATCACGAGGTGCCGTCGCTCACGACCATGCTGCACGCCAAGGAAGTGCCGGCAAATGGCGGCGACACGCAGTTTGCCAACACCCAACTTGGCTACGAGGCCTTGTCGGACGAGATGAAGGACCGCATCGCCGACCTAAAGGCGGAACATAGCTGGGAGGCGAGCCGTCTCAATGTCGGCGCGGAACCGGCGAGCGAAGAGCAGAAGCGCGAGCGCCCGCCGGTAACCCATCCGGTCGTCCGCACCCATCCGGATACCGGACAGAAGACGATCTATCTCGGCCACCACGTCTCGCACATCCACGGCATGCCGCGCGACGAAGGGGCAGCCCTGATCAAAGAACTGGAAGACCACACGACACAGGACCGCTTCGTCTACACCCATCGCTGGCGGGTCGGCGACTATGTCATGTGGGACAACCGCCTGCTGCTGCACCGCGCCCTGCCCAACTATGAAGTCGGCACCGAGCGGCGCCAGCTGCACCGCACCGTCATTATCGGCACCAAACCGTTCTAAGACAGGACAGAATGCAAATCGCTTCTCACGATTCCGGAAATGCCACGCAGCCCTTCACGGCCAAGCGACTAAGCGACGCGCTTGCGGCCGAGATCGAAGGGGTCGACCTGTCGCAGCCGATCGACGGCACGATGAAAGACGCGATCTATGACGCGCTGCTGCAGCACCACGTGTTGGTCTTTCGCGATCAGACGCTGACACGCGAACAGCAGGGTACTTTCGCGACGAACTACGGCGAGTTGGAAGGCCATGTGGGCCGCCTGCGCAATGGCGAGCGCTATCCGGTCATCAACGACATCACCAACATTCAGCCGGATGGCAAGAAGGTGCCGGAACTGGTCAACCGCGGCCCCAACCACTGGCACACGGACAAGTCCTACCACGAGATCCCGTCGGCCATCACCATGCTGCACGGCAAGCAGGTGCCCTCGAAGGGCGGCGAAACCCTTTTCGCGAACATGCGGCTCGCCTATGAGGCGCTGCCGCCCGATATGAAGGCGCGGGTCGACGATCTGAAGGTCGTGCACAGTTGGGAGGCCAACCGCAAGAATGTCGGCGAGACACCCGCGACCGAGGACCAGAAGCGCGAGCGGCCGCCCGTCACCCACCCGTTGATCCGCACACATCCGGATACCGGCACCAAAGCGCTCTATATCGGCACCCATATCGACAAGATCGTCGACATGTCGCGCGCGGACAGCGATGCGCTGGTCGAAGAATTGATGGAACATTCGATCCAGCCGCAATTCCGCTACGACCACGCCTGGCGGCAGGGCGATCTGGTGATGTGGGACAACCGCAGCCTGATGCATCGCGCCAGCGACAACTACGACATGGACCGACACCGGCGCGTGTTGCACCGCACGGTCATCCGCGGCTCCGCCCCGTTCTAGCGC
>JAPPPC010000350.1 GCA_028817685.1 Rhodospirillaceae bacterium | reverse complement strand
CCGGTTCGGAACGGTGCGGCAGAACGAGTCCGAACGGTTGGCGTAGGAGCCGAGATAGCCACCGCCATGCGCGGCGCAGATCTTGAGGCCGGGATAGCGGTCCAAGGTGCCCTCGAAAATCAGGTGCGACAGGGCGATGGTGGTTTCCAGCGGGTTGCCGATCGTGTTGGTCAGCAGGCCGCTGCCGCCGAGCCGGCCGCTCGGCTCCAGTTCCGTTGGGCCGGTCGTGTGCAGGAAGACGAGCAGGTCGTGCGCCTCGCATTTTGCCCTAACCGGGTTGAATTTCGGGTCGGCGAGCTCCAGCCCTTCGACGCTGCCGCCGACGCTGACGCCGCGAAAACCCTGCACCTTGACCGCATGGTCAATCTGTTCGGCGGCGAGGTCCGGATGCTGCAGGGCGATGGTGGCAAAGGCGGTGAAACGGTCCGGCGTCGCCTCGCGGATATCGACAAGCGCCTCGTTCTGGATGCGGATCAGCTCCGCCGCCGCGTCGCGCTCGGCATGGTACCAGTAGGGGTTGATGCTGAGTGCGGCCATGTCGAGGCCTTGCGCGTCCATTGCGGCCAGTCGCGTGGTCAAATCCTCCATCAGCAAATTGTCGTTGTGCACCTCTTGGCCCAGTACCGCCATCGCGGCGGGCACCGCGCAATGGGCGTGGATGTCGACCGTGCGCACCCGTGTGCCGTTGACCACCACCTCGCGCCGCGCACCATGGCTGTGCGCTGTGCCGCCGGTGTCTGCGGGGCTGCGCAGCGGGCATCCTACGAATCCAATCGGCGCCTGGCTCATCTCGTATCTCCTCGGCATTTCGTCGTTTGCCGCGGGACGCGGCGCAGAGGCATTGATCGTAGAATCCGGCATGCGGCGGCGTCCACCCGGGCGAATAGCGATTTCCTGAACCGTCCACTTGAATTACTCTCGCCGCTATCGAAATGGTTGGGCCATGAACGCGGACGCAAACGCCACCGGACCTCAGAAGGCGACCGTCGAGGACGCCCTGGAACTCGCCGTTCAACATCACAATGCCGGTCGGCTCGAGGCGGCGCTGGACATCTATAAGCGCATTCAGCAAGCCGTGCCCGACCATCCCGTGGTGTTGCACCTCATGGGCGTCGTCTCACACCAGATGGGAGACGGGGAAGCGGCGATCGATCTGATACGGCGGGCGCTTTCCCTGGCGCCCGACTATGTGGAAGCGCACAACAATCTTGGGCTCGCCTTGGCAGCCCAGGGCAATCTGGACGCGGCGGCGGCCAGCTATCGGGATGCGCTAGCGCGCGAGCCGGACGATGCGGTGGCGCATCGAAATCTCGCCGACGTGCTGCGGAAGCAGGGCCGGCTGGACGAAGCGATCGAGCGCTACGGCGAAGCCCTCACGCGGGACCCCGAGTCCGCCGCGGCGCATCGCGGCCTCGGAGAGGCTTTGCGGGACCGGGGCCGGTTGCCGGAGGCGGCGGCAAGCCTGCGCCGGACCGTTGCGTTGCGGCCGGACGATGCTGAACTGTGCTGTGTGTTGGGAAACGTGCTGCGAGAGCAGGGCGATATCGATGCGGCGGTGATGCAATATCGCCAGGCGCTTACGATCCGGCCCGACGACGCCTGGATCCATAACAATCTCGGTATCGCGTTGCGGGCGCAAAGCAAGCAGTCGGAGGCGATCGCGCACTATGAGAAAGCGCTCGAAATTCGGCCGGACTACGCCGCGGTACATGGCAATTTGGGAAATGCGTTGCGAGAACAAGGTGAGTTTGCGCGCGCTGTCGCGCAGTACGAGCGCGCGCTTGAGATTCAGCCGGACTTCGCGGATGCCCATTTGGGACTAGGGCTGAGCCTGCATCACCAGGGCTATCTGGCAGCGGCTCGGGATGCCTACGAGGCGGGCATTGCGTTCGATCCGCCGGCGGGCATTGCGCATGTCGCCTTGCGCCGTGTCCGGATCGCGCTGAAGACGTTGGTGCCCGAGTCGGATGTGCCGCCGGATCAGCAAGTCTATGAAGATGCTCATCCGGGATTGCGTATCTGGAACCAGCCGGTTGATCCGGGACTACCGGAGCTGCTGCACCGTATGAGCGCGATCACGCCGGAAGCGGAGGCTGATTCTCAGCTGGTGAAGGACCGCTACAGCGTCGGCATCCGCCGCGGCAACATGATCTTCAGCGCGGATTACGCCTTTTTGGATACCGACCATCCGGTCATCCGCAAGGTCCGCGACGATCTGCTGGCCGGTCTGGCGGCGCAATTGCACGCCGATATCTTCATCGGCGACTCTTTCTTCAACATTTACCATGCGGGCTCCGAGGCACGGTTCCACAACCATATTCAGGACGTCGACCGCGCGCTCGGGCTCGAAGCGCAGAAATTCAGCCTCGTCTACTATGTCGATGTGGGCGACAAAGCGGCCGACGAGCCGGGCATTCTGCACCTGTACGATCCGGACTACGCCTTCGACCCGCAGCCGGGCGATGTGATCCTGTTCCCCAGCGGTTCGGACCACGCCACGAGCTATAGCGGCGCGACCGATCGCATCATCATCGGGATCAACTGCTACACTTATTAGTCACCTGTGTTCGTTATTCCCCGACCGGTGCGATACGGAACTCGCCATGGGCCGGTGGGACGACAGCGCGCTCGTCCGGCTGATCGAGTTGCGGGACCCAGTCGTAGGGGTAGCGGTAGCCGCGGAAAATGTCGCTGAAGAACAGCCCCTCGCGTTCCGCCAGATTGTGCGGATTGATGAACTCCCAGACGATCTCGTTGTCAGGGGTAACCTCGAACATGCGGCCGCAATAGCTTTCCGTGATCAAGGTGTTGCCGTTCGGCAGGCGCTGCGCCGCGCTCTTATAGCGGCTGTAGAAGCGGCTCATATCCTCGCCGAAGCAGGGGTAGCCCATGGTCAGGGCCGTGCACTCCCAGACCAGCTCCAGGGTCACAGGGTTGATTTCCAGTACCCGCGAGCTGTCGCGCAGCGCATTCCAGGTGCCGTCCGGCGCGCCGGGGTTGGGATCGCCGAAACCGCCCGCGCCGCCATTGTCGAAGACCAGCACATTGCCCGCACCGGGGAGGCCTTGGGGGATGATGTGCGCGTGGTGCGGTGCGACGATGATGCCGAGTTCCCGCAGCCGGGGGTCCACCGACCAGTCCGGGCCCATCTTCCAGACGATCTCGCCGGTCTTTTTGGAGATGATGTAGAGCATCGTGCCGCGGTCGTCGGTGATGATGTTCTCCGGATCGAATCGCTCGTCGCCATCGTCGAACCAGGGGTTCGGGCCGACATAGGAGCAGGTGTTCTGGAACACCGCGTGCTGGGCGCGGCAGCGGCGCATGATGGCGTTTTTCGCCGCCTCGCTGTGGCCGAACTGCTCGAACTGTTCCGCCGGCATCCAGTCCCAGGCGATCTCGCCGTCCCAGGTCACCTCGATCATGCGGGTGGCGCGCGGCAGATAGTCCCGCGTCACCTCCCGGTAATGGCCGCTGCGGTAGCTCAGCATCAGCGTGCGGCCGCCTTCCGCCTTCGGTGCCATGCCGGGCACGTAGTAGCCGACCGGGCAGCCCTCGCGCACGATGTCGTGGTTCTGGCGCGACGACCAGGCCGGCCCGTCGCCGAGATCGATCTCGTCCGCCTTGTTGAACTGCCATTCGACCGTGCCGTCCCAGGCCTCCTGTACCACGTCGTCGGCGCCCCAAGTGTGGTCGTAGGCCTTGCCGATGCGCCCGGTCTGCCCGCCCAGGATGGTGCCGCCCGGCAATAGATCGACCATAAAGCTGTTGAACTTCGGCCAGGTGCGGACCGGGTTGCCGTTCATGTCGATCAGTATCGCGCCGACGCCCTCTTTCATGGAGGGGTAGAGCGTGTACCCGTTGAAGCATTTCTCGGGCTTGTAGATGGTCGTGCCGGTCGGATAGACGGTGAACATGGGCTTCAGTCTCGTCAGGTTGGGGGGAAAGGCGTAGCTTAGCGCACCGCGCCGGAAATTGCCCGCCACCGACAGGAGCTGACTCCATGAAAGTCACGCTTTACGAAACCGGAAC
>JAPPPC010000163.1 GCA_028817685.1 Rhodospirillaceae bacterium | reverse complement strand
TGGAAGGACGTCATGTGGGCGGTTTCGACCCGGATGGACCCGGCGAGCGACATCACTGTGATCGAGAACACGCCGATCGACTATCTCGACTTTGCCAGCCCGGACAGCGGCCTCGGCTCCAAGATCGGTCTGGACGCGACCAACAAATGGCCGCCCGAGACGAAGCGCGAATGGGGCGAGAAGCTGCGCATGGCGGACGACGTGGTCGCGAAGGTCGACGAAATGTGGGCTGACCTGGGATTGCCCGGCAGCGGCAAAAGCATCTGGAGATAAAGCATGCTGTTCATGGTCATCGAAACCTTCGCGAACAACGATATGATCCCGGCCTACCAGAAGATCAAAGACGAAGGCCGCGTCCTGCCCGAAGGGCTGACCTATCACGGCAGCTGGATCGCGGCGGACTTCAGCCGCTGCTTTCAAGTCATGGAATGCGACGACATCGCACTGATCCAGGACTGGGTGCTGTATTGGCGCGATGCCGGCGTCACCTTCGAAATCGTGCCGGTCAGCGCGAGCCAGGACGTACAGGCGCTGGTCGCACCGCACCTTTCGGGCTGAGGTAAACGGTCTATGTCACGCTTTCTTTAGCGGTGACTTGACCCCAATCCCCGAACCCCTTACGTTCCGCGGCATGGTACCGCACGGGAAAACGACGCTTCTGCGACTTATTCGCCCGGCCGCCTAGCGCGCGCCGGGTCTTCGCGTATCCGCGTTTCCGTTTCCCCCTTCAAGAGCGAACCATGACTGCCACCACACCCGAATTCCGAATCCCGCGCTTCGTCTCGTCTGCGTTGTACGCGCTTGGCCTGCGACTTAACGGCGGTCGCCGGGCCTAAGCGGCTGCCGGCGGCCGTATCTGCGCCGCGAACCCTTTGAGACATCAGTAGAATTTGGACGCCCCGCGCCCTATAAAGGCGCCGGGCAGAGTGGAGAAGACAAATGCCGAAGAAAATGCCGTTTGAGAAGTATCAGCCCTTCGAGCCGATACGCTTGACCGACCGAACCTGGCCTGACGCGGTCATCACCAAGGCGCCGATCTGGTGCAGCGTCGATTTGCGCGACGGCAACCAGGCGCTCATCTCGCCGATGGATAGCGAGCGCAAGAAGCGCATGTTCCTGACCCTGGTCGATATGGGCTTCAAGGAAATCGAGGTTGGGTTCCCGGCGGCCTCGCAGACCGATTTCGACTTTGTGCGCATGCTCATCGAAGAAGACCTGATCCCGGACGACGTGATCATCCAGGTGTTGACCCAGGCGCGCGAGGAGTTGATCCGCCGCACCTATGAGTCGCTGGAGGGCGCGAAGCAGGCGATCGTCCACCTCTACAATTCGACCTCGACCCTGCAGCGCCGGGTGGTCTTTGGGCTCGACAAGGACGGCATCACGAAAATCGCGACCGACGGCGCGAAGCTGGTCCGCGAATTGGCGGGGAAGACCGACACCAAGATCATCTACGAGTACTCGCCGGAAAGCTTTACCGGGACCGAGCTCGACTATGCGGTCGAGGTCTGCGAGGCGGTGATGGACGTCTACGAGCCGACGCCGGAGAACAAGATCATTCTCAATCTGCCGGCGACGGTCGAGATGGCGACGCCGAACATCTATGCCGATCAGATCGAATGGTTCCTGCGCAATATCAAGAACCGCGATAGCGTTATTCTCAGCCTGCACCCGCACAATGACCGGGGCACTGGTGTCGCGGCGGCGGAGCTCGGCGTCATGGCCGGCGCGGACCGGGTCGAGGGCACCTTGTTCGGCAATGGCGAGCGGACGGGCAATGTCGACGTCATATCGCTCGGCATGAACATGTTCAGCCAGGGGGTCGATCCGGAGCTCGACATGTCGGACATGAACTCTTTGGTCCGGGTCGCGGAACATTGCAACCAACTGCCGGTGCATCCGCGCCATCCCTGGGCCGGCGAGCTCGTCTTCACCGCCTTCTCCGGATCGCATCAGGACGCGATCAAGAAGGGCATGGCCGCGATCGGCGACAGCAACAGCGGCATCTGGGAGGTTCCGTACCTGCCGATCGATCCGCAGGATGTCGGCAGCACCTACGAGGCGGTCATCCGCATCAACAGCCAGTCCGGCAAGGGCGGTGTCGCCTATATCCTCGAGCAGGATTACGGGTTCGCGCTGCCGCGTCGGCTGCAGATCGAGTTCAGCCAGGTTATCCAGCGCATCACCGACGACACCGGCGACGAGATCATGTCGGAGGACATCTGGGAATCCTTCAACAAGGAGTATCTCAACGCCACCACACCGTTCGATTTCGTCGAGCATCGCACCGTGCCGGATACGCACGCATCCGAACGGCGCAACATGACCGCGGTCGTGCGCGTCGACGGGGCGGAGAAGGTGATCTCCGGCAAGGGCAACGGGCCGATCGATTCCTATGTCGATGCGCTGAAAAGCCAGTGCAATGTCGATTTCAAGGTGATCGATTACCGCGAGCGGGCGATCGGCGCCGGCGCGGATGCGCGGGCGGTCGCCTATGTGGAGATCGAGACGCCGGAGGGCGCCCTGTTCGGTGTCGGCGAACATGTCAACATCGTCACCGCCTCGCTCCGAGCGGTGACCAGCGCGGTCAACCGGGCGATCCGGATAGGCCGCGGCGTTCGAACCGAGGGCAGCGACACAAGCGCGGCCTAGGCAAGAGTCCGGGTCCCGGTTTTTCCCCTATTGTCCACCGGGCCCGGACTTCTTTCCCAGATTCGAGTTCTTAATTCTGACGTTCGGCGGCGAGGGTGGAAAATGCCTCCGCCGCCGGCGACAGCGTGTTCCCTTTTACGAAAATCAGCCCCAGCTCGCGCGACCGTTCCGGTTCGACCAGACGCGCGACGTGAAAGCGGTCCGCCGACTCGGGCGGCAGCGCGCTTTTGGGCATGACGGTGACGCCGAGTCCGGCGGACACCAGCCCGTACAGCGACTGGTGATGGCTCAATTCGAACTTCGGGCGCCAAACCCGGCCCTGTTCCGCGAATAGCTGGACCATGGATTCATAGATCGCCGATTCCCGTTCCAGCACCACATGCGGTTCGTCGACGATATCCTGCATGGCGATCTCGGCACGGCCGGCCAGCGGGTAGTCGCGCGACATGATCACCGCGTAGGGATCGTCCTGCAGTTTGCGGCAGGTAAAGTCGCTCTCTCCGCGGTCGATGGGCCCGATCGCGATGTCCGCTTCCTCCTGCCGCAGCATGTCATACATGCCGATCGCGTAAGCTTCGCGGACTTCCAGGGTGATGTTCGGATAGCGCTCCTGGTAGTCGCGCAGCAGCCCCGGCAGCAAATTCGACGCGCAGCTCGGCGTGCAGGCGACGATCAACCGGCCGCGCTGCAGCGCCTCTTCGGCCCGCAGGTCCAGGACCACATTGTCGAGACGGGCGAGAACGCTGCGCGCCACGCCGAGCAGACGCGTGCCGCCGGCTGTCGCGCGGACCGACCGGGTCGTGCGGTGGAACAGAGGCACCCCCAGCTGCTGTTCCAGCATTTGCACCTGCGAGGAGATCGCCGATTGCGAACGGTGCAGCCGTTTTGCCGCCCGAAGAAAATTCTCCTCCTCCGCGACGGCGACGAATGATTCCAACTGTTTGAGCGTTATGGGCAGCATAGAATTATCATAAAAACGGGATATTAATACGAAACTATATATTTGTTATATTAATCCAACTCCGCTTCAATGTCACCAGGCAACGGCAGAACGCTGTTTTTGGGAGGGTACATGGCGATCTGAACGGAAAAAGCGGAGCGATTTATTATGTTGTTTTCTTTACGAAATTTTGGATACAAGCAGCGGTTTCTTCGACAGTTTGGCGGCGCAGCGCTGGTGGCGCTGACAGGCACATTCGTGACGGCGAGCGCGCAAGCAATTCCCATCCGCGCGCTGCCCGACCTTCAGTCCATTTCGATCTTCGAGCGCTCCGGCCGGGGGCTTCCGAATGAGCATGTCTTCGGTCCGAATGACGCCCCGATACGGGCACGGCGCGCTGGCGCGCTATCCGGCGGGAATCGAGATTTTCTGGGGATATCGAC
>JAPPPC010000116.1 GCA_028817685.1 Rhodospirillaceae bacterium | reverse complement strand
GCGCTGGGACGGCCGGACCCTGGTTCTCGATGAACGCTTCGTGTACCGCGATGGAGAACGAGACCGCCGTGTCTTGACGTTTGAGCAGGTTGGTCCAAACCGCTACCAGGGCCGTGCCGACGACGTTATCGGCGTTGCAACCGGCGAGGCGAAGGGCAACGCGCTCAGCTGGCGCTATAACATGGATTTGAAGGTCGGCGACTCGACGCTACGGGTTCATTTCGATGACTGGATGTTCCTTCAGCCGGACAATGTTCTGATCAACCGCGCCCGGGTCAGCAAGTGGGGTGTTGAGCTGGGTCAAGTGACCCTGTTTTTCAGCAAATCGACCCTTAAAAGCGCGAATACGGATCGTCCGGTTACGTCTGATCAGGCGATGCAATCCGTCGACGGACGAATGACAGCAGCGAACCGATAACCGGTAAGTGCATGTAGAATTGCGTCGCGGAATCCCAGTGGTCGAAATGTTCGCTGACCCTTCCGTCCTCGGAAAATCGGATTTTGCTCGTTCCGTCCAAAGTGAAGGCGCGCCCGCGCAGGACGCCGGAAAACTGCCAGGACATGAGCGCGACGGGGCCGTCGAGACCTAGGGCATCGACCCGAAACACGACATCTTGCACGCTGTCGAACATGTCCTCAAACACGCGCCGCAGCGCGTCGAGGCCGCGCACATCGTTGAACGGATCCATGAAGTGTACGTCGGGCGTTACGTACTGGGACAGTTGCGGCAGTGTCTCCGGGGTCAGGGTTTCCAGATAGCGCCGATATGCGTCCGCTTCCTTCATCGCAACATCCTTCGCGTGATGGCGAACAGGAGCCTATCGGGAAGCAGGCGTAATGTCTTCATGACAAAGCCGAAACGCGTGGGGAACACGGTCTCGAATCGGTTGCTTTCGAATGAGCGATAAACCCGGTCCGCCGCTTCTTCCGCTGAAATCAGAAACGGCATCGGGAAATCGTTTTTGTCGGTCAGCGGTGTCTCCACGAAGCCGGGATTGATCAGGCTCAACACGATCCCGAAGCGTTCGCATTCCGGCTTCAGCGCCTCGCACATGTTGATCAATGCCGCCTTCGTGGCGCCATAGGCGGACGCTTTGGGGAGCCCCCGATATCCGGCGAGCGACGCCACCACCGCGATCCGGCAGCCGCTACGCGCCTCCCGGTTTGCCAGCAACGCAGACAGGCAATTGACCGTGCCCATGACGTTGACGTCGAACAGGGCGCGGACGGTCTCCGGGTTGAAGTCCGGGATTGGGGTGGGCGTGTGCGTGCCGGCATTCAGAACGGCAATGTCGATAGGGCCGACCCTGGACTCGATGTCGCGAACGACGGTCGCGACCCGTGGCGTCTCGGTGATATCGAGGGGAAAGGCGTGAATTTCGCCGGGCAGGCCCACGGATTGGGCCTCCAACGCGGCAAGGTCAGTTTCTGTTCGCGCGCTCGCCGCAACAGTGCAGCCTTCCGCTGCGCATTTGAGCGCGAGCGCACGGCCTATCCCCTTGCCGGCGCCGGTAATCCAAACGGTGCGGTGACGCGGCGGCGTCAACGGGTGGTCATCCGCTGATCTGAGCTCAGGCATCGTTTGCAGACATATTCGATCTGTGACCCGTCCCTGCCTTCGAAGCGCATCTTCACCCACTCGCCATGCTGGCCATACCAGACTTCGTTCTCAAGGTCGCCGGTATAGGCCCATCGTTGTGCTTCGACCGTGCGCCCCTCCGCCTCAATGCGTTCCTCGCCAAGGTCGCGCATGCGGACCGCGTTCACCTTGCCGGTGATCGTGTTGAGAACCCTGTCGCTCTCGGTGACCACGATATTCCAGTGGTTCGTTGGTATCAGGTCGCCGCGCACTGTCTCCATGCCGTCAGGTCCAGATATCCGGTAGGTATCGCCGACCCGCTTCGCGCTCACGGTGCTCACGGTGCCGTCGTCGTTGGTTCGCGCGTCTAACGATTCCAACTTGCCGTTGCGCCAACGCGATTGAGACGAATATTCCAACGAATACATGGTTAACCCGAACAGCTTGATTTTGATGTCGAACACGATGTCGACACGAAGGTCTTTACCGTCGCGAGCGAAAGTTACGCGATGCTGTCCCACGGGAACGCCGTCCCGTTGAACCTCGAATTCCAACGGTTCCTTGTTAGGCGTATGCGGCTCACTGTGTCCGGGAGCCGCCGTAAAGAGCAGGAACGCGGCTACACAGCATGCCGGGAACGCGTGCCCTATATGGCTGGCAACGTTTGTGCGCACTGCCCGTATCCGATCCGTTGGTGACCTACCTAGATGTTACGGCGGGTCCACTCGGTTGGATCACACGGTATATGTTCGGTGTGTCCTCTTGCGTCTCTTCTCGTTGAAAGGATGTCAAAAGGACGCCTTTTGGCTTGCGTTTCGAGATCGCCTGTTATCGCTCAGACATCCGCATCATGAGACATTCTCGACCGAGGTTTCGACCGCGTGCATGAAGGAAGGTGCGGAAGAACGTGCCGACATCAGGACGTAGCTGTCTTCCTTTTCACACAAAATGATGACGCCGAGATGCTCCATCGCGGTTCGTGCGACGCTGCCTTGGGGGAAGGCCGCCGGTGCCAGATCGAGGGAGCAAATTCGCTCCAGTGCCGAAACCGCCAAGGGACCCGAAAGCCGCAACATCGCCCAGCTGTCCGACTGGTCCGTGTAGTATCCCGCGTCCCCTAAAACGTTGGCGATTGCCTCAACAGCATCGTTCCCGGCGCGCTCGAACAGCGCGAAGCATTGGTCCGGTTGCAGCCCCAGGAAACGGACCGATCCGTCATTCGACAGGGCGGTACTGCCAGGTGCGGGAAATGTCGTGCCATAGGCGTTGGTCATCGCGCTGTCCAGCGCATCAGCACCATCGAGTGGCACCGCGATGGACACCAGAGCCTGGTCACCTATTTCCGTCAACGCCGTGTCGCCGAATTGCTTGCGGTACCCGTCCAATGGCGGGCTCGCCGTCAAAGTAAGATCAGGCACGGAGGCGTTCTCCTTCTGGATCGATGAAATGCGGGGAGACGATTTCCACTTCGATCTTGCGGTCGCGCACCGGGTCGGCAGCGATGACTTTTTCGCCGATCCGTGACGCGCCCCGTTTAATGAAGCCCAACCCGATTGAATGGCCGAGGCTCGGGGAGAACGCGACCGACGTCATCCAGCCTTCATCGTTCTCCGTGGTGACCTCTTTGCCGGGCGATACGAAATGGGCACCCGAGTTGAGTCCCTCCGACCGGTCGACCGGCACGAAACCGACCAGCGCCAGACCGTCCTCGCGGTTCAACGCGTCGCGTTCCGACAGGATGCTGCCGATACTGT
Source organism: Rhodospirillaceae bacterium (assembly GCA_028817685.1). GTDB lineage: Bacteria > Pseudomonadota > Alphaproteobacteria > UBA8366. The sequence continues at coordinate 703 of JAPPPC010000116.1, read as the reverse complement.
CTTTCTTTTTCGAGACCATGCGGCCCATGCCGAGATCGCGCGCGGTGGTCTGGCCGATCAACTCGTTGCCGGCCGCGTGTCCCTTCTCGACCCGCATGACGCCGAGCGCTTCCGTGCCGTAGGCGACCACATCATAGGCTTCGCCCGCTTTCATCAACGCCCGCATCAGCGCGTCGCCATAACGGGCGGGCACCGCGACCTCGTAGGCGAGCTCGCCTGAAAAGGATATCCGGAACAAACGGCCCGGGACGCCGCCACATAGGGTGACTTCGCCGCAGGCCATGAAGGGAAAGGCCTCGTTCGAAATATCGTGGCTGTCGTCCACGATCTTTTGCAGAAGAGCCCGGGAATTGGGGCCGGCTACCGCGATTTGCGCCCATTGCTCGGTGACCGAAATCAAATGGACGTCCATCCCAGGCCACAAACATTGCCGGCAGAATTCCATGTGGCGGAATACGCCGACCGCGTTCGCGGTGGTCGTGGTCATGACGAAATGGGTTTCCGACAGGCGCGCCGTGGTGCCGTCATCCATCGCCATGCCGTCTTCGCGCAGCATCAGCCCGTATCGAACCTTGCCGACGGGAAGTTTTGCGAAACCGTTCGCGTAGACGCGGTTGAGGAATTCCGCCGCATCGCGGCCTTGCACGTCGATCTTGCCCAAGGTCGTGACATCGCAGACGCCGACGGAGGCCCGGGTCTGCAG
>JAPPPC010000211.1:11427-15382 GCA_028817685.1 Rhodospirillaceae bacterium | reverse complement strand
CACGCCGTTGAACGCCATTATCGGCTTCACCGAAATCCTGCAAAATCAATATTTCGGCGACCTCAACGAACGGCAAGTCGAATATGTCGATGGGATTCTGGGCGCGACGAACCACCTTATGACGCTGATCAACGACATTCTCGACCTCGCCACGATCGAAGCCGGTTATCTGGAGCTGGAGTTGGCGCCCGTCGATATCAGCGACGCGCTGGCGAATCTCTTGAACGCGTTCCGGAACCGTGCCTCGGACTCGAAACTCGGACTCGAATTCGACTGCCCGGACGGAATCGGTACGATTATCGCAGACGAGAAACGCCTACGGCAGGCAATCTACAATTTGATAACCAACGCGGTGCAATACACGCCTGAAGGCGGAACCATCACCGTGTCTGCGCGACGGAATGATGACTATTTGGCAATCGCGGTGGCCGACACGGGTGCGGGCATTCCGGAAGAAGAAGTGGGGCGTATCTTCAACAAATTCGAGCGAGGCGACCAAAGCTCGCGCGAATCCGGCGCCGGTCTTGGTCTTGCATTGGTAAAGAGCCTGATCGAACTGCATGGCGGCGAGATACATGTGGAAAGCCAGGTCGACAAAGGGGCGACAATCGAATGCCGCCTTCCCTTCAGCGCGAAACAGCCGGCGAATAACGGTATGCTGGAACGGGGCACGGCGTGACGACGGCCGCCGCCGAAACCAAGACCATGTCCATCCGTAACATGTTACTTCCCGACCTTGCCGCGACGGAATCGTTCGCGCGACGCCTCGCACCCTTATTGCGCCCGGGCGACATCATCGCGCTTGGCGGTGATCTTGGCGCCGGCAAAACAGCGTTCAGCCGTGCGTTGATCTGCGCGCTCAACGGCGCAGATACCGAGGTCCCGAGTCCGACATTTACCCTTGTGCAAATATACGAACTGCCGGAATTCGACCTGTGGCACTTCGACCTTTATCGCCTCGAAGCGGCGCAGGACGCACTGGAGCTGGATATTGAGGATGCGTTCGCCACTGGCGTGTCGCTGATCGAATGGCCGGAACGGCTTGGCCCGTATTTGCCAGCCAACCGGCTCGATATTCGTTTCAGCTTCGCCGACACGCCAACGGCACGGTGCCTGCAGATACAAGGTGGAAACGATTGGGTCTGCCGCTTGGAATCGCTTAACGATGGCTGACCGGGACCGACAAATCGAGACATTCCTCGACGCCCAGGGTTGGGGTGCTGCCACGCGGCGGACACTGGCGGACGATGCCTCCTTCCGGCGCTACGAACGGCTCGATCTGGACGGCCGGCCCGCGGTTCTGATGGACGCGCCGCCGGACAAGGAGGATGTCCGGCCCTTTGTCTCCATCGCGACAATCCTGCACGGGCTCGGCTTCAGCGCGCCCGAACTCTACGCCCAGGACATCGAAAACGGATTTCTCCTGCTGGAGGATTTCGGTGACGACACCTACACGAAGGTCCTCGCCGCCGACCCCAAAAAGGAAGCCGCGCTATACACGCTCGCCACCGATTTGCTGATCGCCTTGCATTCGCGATTCTCCGAGGCGCCCGGCGTACCGCCTTACGACGATGCGCGACTACAGATCGAAACCAACCTTCTGCTCGATTGGTATTTCCCAGCCGTGACCGGCAATCCGGTTCCGGACGGCAGCCGGCACGAGTACGAAATGCTGTGGCGCGCGCTGTTCCAGCAGGCGCGTACCGTGCCAAGTACGCTGATCCTGCGCGACTACCATGTCGACAATTTGATGTGGCTGCCGCAGCGACCGGACGAGGCCGCGTGCGGATTGCTTGATTTTCAAGACGCCGTCATTGGCCCGGTGACGTACGACCTCGTTTCCCTGTTCGAGGATGCCCGGCGCGACGTGCCCGGCACGGTGGCTCAAACAGGGCTGGACCGTTATCTCGCCGCCTTTCCGGACCTCGATCCTTCGGCTTTTCGGGCATCCTACGCGATCCTCGGCGCACAGCGGAGCGCGAAGATCCTGGGCATCTTCACGCGACTCGACAGGCGCGACGGCAAGCCGGATTATCTGTGCCATATTCCCCGCGTCTGGCGCTGGCTGGAATCAGACCTGTCGCATCCGGTTCTGTCCGAAATGCGTGACTGGTTCGATCGCAACCTCCCGCCAGACCGCCGGATTACCCCCGAGCGAATGGCCGGACGATGAGTGAACACGACGACATAACAACCGCCATGGTTTTGGCCGCAGGGCTCGGGACCCGTATGAAGCCGCTCACCGAAACCCGGCCGAAACCGCTGATCCCACTCGCCGGAAAGACGCTTATCGACCGCGTCCTCGATCATTTGAACGCCACCGGCGTCGCCGAAATCGTGGTGAATACGCACTACAAAGCGGAAATGCTCGAAATGCATCTGGCGAAGCGGGACGGCGTCGTCTTCTCGCAGGAGCCCGACCTTCTGGAAACAGGCGGCGGCGTCAAGAACGCGCTGCCGCAGCTCGGCAGCAACGCTTTTTTCGTCGTAAACAGCGACGCCGTATGGCTCGACGGCCCAACACCGGCGCTGCAGCGCATGATGCGCGCATGGGACGAGGAAAAGATGGATGCGCTGTTACTGTTGCAGCGGACCGTTGCGGTCCGCGGCCCTGCCGGGCGGGGGGATTTCTTTCTCGATAGCGACGGCTATGTCGCACGACGCCAGGAGCGCGCAATCGCGCCCTATCTTTTCGCCGGCATTCAGGTACTGCACCCACGCCTGTTCAACGGTGCCCCAGACGGTGCCTTCTCCTTGAACCTCCTCTACGACCAGGCCGAGGAGGCCGGTCGGCTGCGCGGCATCGTGCATGACGGCGAGTGGTACCATGTCGGCACGCCGGAACAGCGAGAGATCGCAGAGTACGAAATCACCCACGGCAACGATTCGGTGAACAGTCGCTGATGGCAGGCGTCTTTACGATTTCTCCCGACCGCTCGTTCGTCGACAGTTTGGCGACGGGCATTCTGGCGGAAGTCGGCGATACGCCCCAGGCCCTTCTCGACTACACAATCCTGCTACCGACGCGGCGCGCCTGCCGCGCACTGCGCGATGCCTTTTTGCGGGCGAGCGACGGGACCGCTCTGCTGCTGCCGGCCATGCGCCCGCTCGGCGATGTCGACGAGGACGAACTGCTGCTGCAAGACTTGCCGGTGGGCGCTGATCTAGACATTCCGCCGGTCATCCCCGGGTTGCGGCGGCGCCTGATGCTGGCGCGGCTGATCCTGAGCTGGGAGTCGCCGGCAGGGCCCGTCACCGTCGACCAGGCCGCACGGCTTTCCGCAGAGCTGGAGCGGCTGCTCGACCAGGTGCAGACGGAGCGGCTGTCCTTCGACGGACTGCAGGGGTTGGTGCCGGAGAGCTATGCCGCGCATTGGCAAAAGGTACTCGACTTCCTGAAAATACTGACCGAGCACTGGCCCGCGATCCTGACCGATGAAGGGGGAATCGACGCCGCCGACCGGCGTAACCGGCTGCTCGAAACACTCGCTGAGAGCTGGGCGGCCAGCCCGCCCCCGGGGCACATTATCGCCGCCGGGTCGACCGGTACGATCCCCGCCACCGCCGATTTGCTGGCCGCGGTCGCGGCGTTGCCGAATGGCCGCGTCGTCCTGCCGGGCCTGCTATACGATCCGACGAGCTGGGAGGCGGTCCACCGGGATCAGAGTCACCCGCAGCACAATCTCGCACGCCTTCTCGATCGCCTTAAACAACCGCCGGAAACAGTCCAAACATGGATGGACACACCGCCCCCGGCGCCGCGGACCGCCTTAATTGCCGAAGTGATGCGGCCCGCGGAGACCACGCAGGCATGGCGTGCCCTGGGTGACCTCGCCACAGACGCGCTCGCTGGGATCGACAGGATCGACTGCGCGGACTCGGCGGAAGAGGCCAGCGTCATCGCACTCATTCTGCGCCACGCGCTGGAGGTCCCCGAAAAGCCGGCTGCCCTCAT
>JAPPPC010000211.1:0-11417 GCA_028817685.1 Rhodospirillaceae bacterium | reverse complement strand
GCGTGGTCCGCACCGGGAAGCTTTTTCCGGTTGATCGCCGCCATGATCGGCAGCGCCTTCGCGCCGGCGCCGTTATTGTCGGTCCTGAAACACCCCCTCGCCGCGGCCGGCACCTCGACAGCGCAATTGCGGCGCGACGCACGACAACTCGAACGAATGGTATTGCGGGGACCCCGCCCCGGCACCGGTATCGCCGGTCTTCGCGCCGCTTTGCCTGCGGAGGAACCAGAGGAAGCCGAAGCCGTTTCCCGGCTGATCGACCGGCTGGAAACACTGACGGCACCATTGGCCGACGCCTTCGCGAGGGGTGCGCAACCGCTGGATGACCTGTTGGCGACGCATATCGCGGTGGCCGAAGCACTTGCCGCGACCGATACGGAACCCGGTGCAGCGCGTCTGTGGGCGAGTGATGCCGGCGATATGCTCTCGCAATTTTTCGCCGAAACGCGGGATGCAGCCGACCTCTTGCAGCCGATCGCACCGTCCGAGTATGCGCCGCTGTTGGACTCTCTGATGGCCGGTTGGGCCGTCCGGCCGCGGTATGGCCGGCACCCGCGCCTGTCCATTCTAGGCTTGCTGGAAGCAAGGCTGCAGCATGCCGACCTCGTCGTTCTCGGTGGATTGAACGAAGGGGTCTGGCCGCCGGAACCGCAACCGGATCCCTGGTTGAGCCGGCCGATGCGCGAGGCCTTCGGCCTCCCCTTGCCCGAACGCCGTATCGGACTGACGGCGCACGACTTCGTCCAGGCCTTTGCGGCGCCGGAAGTCGTCCTGACCCGCGCCAACAAGACGGAAGGCCAGCCGAGCGTGCCCTCGCGATGGCTTACGAGGTTGGATGCGGTGCTGCGCAGCACCGGCGCCGACGGGTATTTCGTTCCCGACGACAGTCCATGGCGCGATCTGCGTAACCTGCTCAATCGGCCAAAGCAGGAAATCGCCTTGCCGCCCGCTGCGCCCCGTCCGCCAGTAGCCGCACGGCCCCGCCGTCTGTCCGTAACCCAGATCGAAACCTGGATGCGCGACCCCTACTCGATCTTTGCCCGCCATATCCTTCGATTGCGGCCGCTCGACCCGATCGATGCGGATCCGGGCGCAGCGGAACGCGGTACCTTTATTCATGCTGCCCTTGACCGGTTCGTGGAGGCCTACCCCGGCGCATTGCCGGACGACCCACTGCAACAGCTCCTCGCTTTTGGCGAAACCGCGTTCGGCGATTCCCTGGGCCGGCCGACGGTGCGTGCCTTCTGGTGGCCCCGCTTCGTTCGTATCGCCCATTGGTTCCTCGCCCGGGAAACCGAACGCCGGGATCGTCTGGTTCGATCCGCATCGGAAATTAGGGGCACGTTGACACTCGAAGGCCCGCAAGGCGATTTCATCCTGTCGGCCGTCGCGGATCGGATCGACAAACGGACCGAAGGCGGCTTCGAAATCATCGACTACAAGACCGGCGCCGTCCCGCGGCGGGATGACGTCAATCTCGGCTTTTCGCCACAGCTTGCGCTCGAGGCGGCGATCTTGCGGCAAGGCGGGTTCACCGCTATCGCAGCCGAACCAGTCACGGCGTTAGCCTATTGGCGGCTCAGCGGCGGCGAGACACCGGGCAAGGAGCATCCCGTCGCGGGTGATCCAGAGATACTGTCCGCAGCAGCTCTGGAAGGTTTACGGACACTCATCGACGCTTTTGACGATCCCGGCACCCCGTATGCGGCGACCCCTCGGCCGGAATGGGCACCGCGCTACAACGACTACGCCCATCTCGCCCGCATCCTCGAATGGAGCGGCGGATGAGAGCGGATGTCGCCGCGGAAGCCACGGCCGTTCAGCGGCAAGCCGCCGACCCAAGAACCAGCGTCTGGGTTGCCGCATCCGCCGGCAGCGGCAAGACGAGCGTTCTGACCGACCGGGTCCTCGCCCTGCTACTAAGCGGAACCCGGCCGGAACGAATCCTCTGCCTCACCTTTACCCGGGCCGCCGCGGCGGAGATGGCGCAGCGCATAAACCGCAGGCTGGCGCTGTGGGCGACGGAACCCGACCGGGATGTCCGGCTGGAAATCGGTGCGCTTCTCGACGTCGTCCCGGACGACACGCAGCTCGCCCTGGCCCGGCAATTGTTCGCCCGCGTCCTAGACGTCCCCGGCGGGCTGAAGATCCAGACCATTCACAGTTTCTGCCAATCGTTGTTGGGCCGCTTTCCGCTTGAAGCCGGCATCGCCCCGCATTTCGAAGCCATCGACGAGCGAAGTGCCGCGGAAATCATGATGACCGCCCGCGATACCGTCCTGTCCGCCGCCCGTCGCGACGGGCCGTTGGGCGACGCGCTGACGGCGGTCACGAAACACATCCAGGAAGATTCCTTCGGCGAATTGATGGCACTGCTGGCCCGCGACCGCGGGCGGTTGCGCCGTCTGATCGAGCGGTTCGGCGGCGCCGAAGCGGTCGCTCATGAAGTGGCGCGGATGCTCAACGTTGCGCCCGACTGCCGCATCGAAGACATCATCGCCGCCGCATGCGAAGACGACCGGATCGATATGGCGGCGCTAGACCGGGCCGCCGAAGCGCTCCTGACGGGGACAGAGAAAACCGACCAGCCGCGCGGTCATACCCTCAAGGCATGGCTCTCCGCCGACATGGGTGAGCGGATTGCAATGTTTTCCGCCTATACCCTGAACTTCCTGACACAGGACGGCGCCCCGCGCGCCCGGCTCATCACCAAGCAAGCCGCCGCGGCGATGCCGGATGCGGCAGATGTGTTAAGTGCCGAAGCGGACCGGCTGTGCCACGTCATGGAGCAACGCCGCGCGGCGGTCACCATGCAAACGACGGTCGCCCTGCTGCAGCTTGGCGCCGCCTTGCTCGACGCTTACGAAACCACGAAAGCCGCACTCGCGCGGCTCGACTATGACGACCTGATCCTCAAGGCAATCGCATTGCTGCGCGAGAATGCCGATGCCGCGTGGGTCCTGTTCAAGCTCGATGGTGGATTGGACCACATCCTCATCGACGAAGCGCAGGACACCAACCCGGATCAATGGACCGTCGTCGCCGCATTGGCCGAAGAGTTTTTCGCCGGCGAAGGAGCACGACAGGACGTCCGCACGATCTTCGCAGTCGGCGACCCCAAACAATCGATCTTCAGCTTCCAGCGTGCCGATCCGGATGCGTTCGCCGAAATGCGCCGGCACTTCATGGCACGTATCCAGGAGGCCGAAGCCGGGTGGAGGGACGTCGAACTGAACTGGTCTTTTCGCTCGACCGGTCCCGTGCTCGCCGCGGTGGACGCCGTCTTTGACCGGGACCCGGCGCATGACGGCGTCGCACAGGCGGGGGAAACCATCGTCCATCGCGCGGTTCGCGACGGCCAGGCTGGACTGGTTGAGGTGTGGCCGCTGATCGGGCCCAGGGACAGTCCCGAGCCCACGCCCTGGGCACCCCCCATCGATCGAATGGCCTATGACAGCCCGTCAGAGAGTCTGGCGCGGGCCTTGGCGGGCCGTATCGCCTCCTGGATCGGTCAGGAGACGCTGCCCGCAAAGGGCCGTCCGGTGCGCGCGGGCGACATCATGATCCTGGTGCGGCGGCGAAACCGTTTCGTGGACGATATGGTCCGCGCCCTGAAAGCCCAAAACATTCCGGTGGCCGGTGTCGACCGGATGGTTCTGAGCGAACAGCTTGCGGTCATGGATTTGCTGGCGTTGGCCGAGTTCCTGCTGCTGCCTGAGGACGACCTGACCCTCGCCGTCGTCCTGAAAGGACCGTTGATCGGCTTTGACGATGACGACCTTTTCACGCTGGCTTACGACCGCGGCCCAGCCACGCTCTGGCAGCGCCCGACGGATGCAGCGGCGACAAACGAGCGGTTTGCCGCGGCGCGCGACTGGCTGGCGCGGCTGCTCGCCGCGGTGGATTTTGCCCCGCCCTACGAGCTGTTCGCCCGAGCCCTCACGGAGCAAACTATCGACGGTGAAACCGGCCGGCAGCGCATGGTCGCCCGACTGGGGGTCGAGGCCGAGGATCCGATCGAAGAGTTCATGAACCTGGCACTCGCGCACGAGCGCACGGACATTCCGTCGCTGCAGAACTTTCTCCATTGGTTGAAGGCGGGCGACGCGACGATCACCCGCGACCTGGAGCATTCCGGACGCGACGAGGTGCGGATCATCACGGTGCACGGCGCGAAAGGGTTGCAGGCGCCGATCGTGATCCTGCCGGACACGACGACGGCGCCGAAATCGAGCCCGCCGATCCTGTGGCAGGATGGCGTCCCCCTTTGGCCGCCGCATCGGGCGCACGAACCGCAGATCTGCGTCACGGCGCGGGCGGAAGCCAATCATCGGCGCGACCAGGAATATCGGCGCCTCCTGTACGTCGCGATGACACGCGCCGAAGACCGGTTGTTGGTTTGCGGCTGGCACGGCAAACAGGCGCCATCCGATACGAGCTGGTATGGGTTGATCCGCGACGGCGCGGCAACGATCGCCGAGCCGGTCGAATTCCACGGTGAGTGGCAGGGCGACGGCCTGCGGATCGACTGTCCACAGACCGTCGACGTGCCGCCGGCCACCCAGCCCGAGGCGCCATCCCCTGAAACCGACGCGCCGGATTGGCTGCTGGCGCCCCCGCCGGCGGAGCCTGTCCCGCCGCGGCCCCTGGTTCCCACGCGGCCTTCGGCCGAACCGCCGGTCTTGTCGCCCCTGTCGACCGAAAGCGGCGACCGCTTCAAACGCGGCTTACTGGTCCATCGGCTCCTGCAATCGCTACCAGACCTCCCCGAGGAACGCCGCCGGACGGCCGCTGAATCCTATCTCGCGCGTCCGGTTCATGGTTTGGATGCAACAGCGCAAACCGGTCTCGTGGACGAGGTGATCGGGGTGCTGGAAACCCCGGAGTTCGCGCCGCTGTTCGCCCCGGATAGCCATGCGGAAACGCCGATCGTGGGCACGATAGACGGGCCCGAAGGACCGGAAGTGGTCTCCGGGCAGGTCGACCGGCTGGTGATTCGCGAAAACGAGATCGTCATCGTCGATTACAAGACCAATCGGCCCGCACCACGCCAGGAAAATGACGTTCCGGAGGTCTATTACCGGCAAATGGCGGCCTATCGCGCAGTATTACGGAAAATCTGGCCGGACCGTCTAATTCGCTGCGTCCTCTTGTGGACCGACGGTCCGCACACTATCTCTCTCAGTGAACGACAGCTTGACCGCTACTTTGACGCTTTCTAGAGTCCAGGGATTGGACGCTCAGCGCAAGCGCGTCGCACGAAAATCAATAAAGGGGTGCCGCACATGACGACCGTAAAAGTCTCTGACGACGATTTCGACAGCAGCGTTCTGGAATCCGGACAGCCGGTTCTGGTGGATTTCTGGGCGGAGTGGTGCGGCCCATGCAAAATGATCGCGCCGGCACTGGAAGAAATCGCCTCCGATATGGGCGCCAAGATCAAGGTCGCCAAGATCAATATCGACGACAACCCGCAGACGCCCGCAAAGTACGGCGTGCGCGGCATTCCGACCTTGATGATCTTCAAGGACGGGCAGGTCGCCGCGACCAAGGTCGGCGCGCTGGCGAAATCGCAGCTTGAACAATGGGTCGAGTCGGTCGTCTGACCGCATCTCCATAAGCCGACGAACGACCCCGCCCGCGTGGCGGGGTTTTTCATGGGTGCTTCGCAGGAATTTAAGCGTTCTGCGCGAGAATGACCCCGGCCAGGTATAGCGATCCGCAAATGAGGATTCGGCCTGGTCGTTCGGCATCATTCACGAGGTTCCGGATGGCCGCGGCCACGTCCTCCGACGGTCTGGCGCGCAGCAGTAGCGCGCGCGCATCCTGCGCGGCCTCTTCCGCCGAGAGGCTCGCTTCTTCGCCCGGGATCGCGACGCTGGCGCAGGCGCGGATAGCGGGTGCGACCGGGCGCAGGAATGCGGACAAGTCCTTCGTGTTCAGCATGCCGAAGATAAGATCGAGCGGTTTGTCTTCCCAATCGCGCGCCGCGGCGGCCAGCACTTCGCCAGCGGCCGCGTTGTGCCCGCCATCGAGCCAAAGCTCCCAGCCCCTTGGCAGCAATTCCACCAGGGGGCCTTGGCGCAGCCGTTGCAGCCGGCCCGGCCAAGTCGCATTGGTGAGCCCCTCGGCGATCGCCGCGTTGCCGATATCGAACCCATCCAGTTTCTCGAGACAGGCAATGGCCATGCCCGCATTGTGCAGCTGATGCGCACCCTGCAGGGACGGCGCCGGAAACTGCCGGATCGTCGCGCCGGACCGTACGCGCAGCCCGTCGGAACCGCCGGACACACCCCATTCGGCGCCATGGCGGTGCAGCGGCGCCCCCGCCGCCGCCGCGTATTGCGCAATGACCTCGGCCGCGTCGGCGGGTTGTTCGCCGATTATCGAGGGCACACCGGCTTTCTGGATCGCCGCCTTCTCGCCGGCGATTTCGGCCAACGTCTCACCGAGGAACTGCATGTGGTCCATCGAGACGGGGGTGATCGCGGTCAAGGCCGGCCGGTCGACCACGTTGGTCGAGTCGTAGCGGCCGCCCAGCCCGCATTCCAGCAACAGTATGTCCGCCGGCGTTTCGGCGAAGGCGCGGAATGCCGCTGCCGTTGTGATCTCGAAAAAGGTGATCGGCCGCCCCTCATTGACGATCTCGCAATAGCCAAGCAGTTGCGAAAGCTGCGTCTCGGGAATCAGTTCGCCGGCCAGCCGGATGCGTTCATTGAAGCGCACGAGGTGCGGCGAGGTATAGCAATGCACCCGGTAGCCCGCCGCCTCGAGGATCGCGCGCATGAAGGCGATCAGCGACCCCTTGCCGTTGGTGCCCGCGACATGGACCACCGGCGGCAGCCGGTCCTGCGGCCGACCGAGCTTGTCCAGCAAATCCACGGTCCGGCCGAGGGTCAGGTCGATCTTCTTGGGGTGCAGCGCCATCAGCCGCGCCAATATGGCGTCGCTGCTGCGCGGGTCCTTCGCGTCCGCGGCCAAGGTCAGCCGATTTGCGGTGACGTGTCGTCCGCCGATTCGGCGTCGTCGGATTGCGGAATTTGCAAGGTCTCGTCCGCTTCCGGCTGATCTTCCACCGGACGCGGCTGGCGCAGCAAGGCAATGATCCGGCCCAACGTTTCGCGCAATTCGCTGCGCGGCACGATGCTGTCCACCATGCCGTGCTCGAGCAGGAATTCGGAGCGTTGAAAATCGTCCGGCAAAGTCTCGCGGACCGTCTGTTCGATCACCCGGCGGCCGGCGAAGCCAATGGTCGCACCCGGTTCTGCGATGTGGATATCGCCCAGCATGGCGAAGCTCGCCGACACGCCGCCGGTCGTCGGGTCGCTGAGCAGGACAATGTAAGGCAGACCCGCTTCTTTCAGTTCCTGCACGGCAATGATGGTCCGCGGCATCTGCATGAGCGACAGGATGCCCTCCTGCATCCGGGCGCCGCCCGAGGCCGGGTTGACGATCAATGAGGCCTGCTCACTGACGGCGAGCCGGGCCGCCGCGACGATGCCTTCGCCCGCCGCGACCCCCATCGAGCCGCCCATAAAGTCGAAATTGAACAAGGCGACGACCGCCGGCTGGTCGCCGATCCGGCCGCTGGCGACAACCACCGCATCACGCTCTTTCGTTTGCGCACGGGATTCCTTCAATCGATCCGTATAGCGCTTGCGGTCGCGGAACTTCAGCGGATCGTCCGGCACGTCCGGCAATGGGGCCCGCGTGTACACACCCTCGTCGAAGATGATCGACAGCCGCGTGTCGGCGGAAATCCGCAAATGATAATTACAGTGCTGGCAGACATGCAGATTCTTGTCCAGGTCGCGATGGAAGATCATCTGATCGCAGCCTGGGCATTTGTGCCACAAATTTTCAGGCACATCGTTCTTGTTGACCAGCGCCCGAAGCTTGGGGCGCACGAAGTTCGTCAGCCAGTTCACGCGCGCAACCCGCTGGACAGTTCGCGGACCATGTTGTGGATCGCATCGACCAGCCCCGCCGAGGGACGGCCGTTCTTGTCCAGATCGTCCGCGATGCGCTGGACGATGGCGGACCCCACAACCGACGCATCTGCGGTCGAGGCGATCTCGGCAACCGTTTCGGCGGTCTTGATCCCGAACCCGACCGCAATCGGCAGATCCGTATGGCGCCGCAACCGCTCGACGGCCTGTTTCACCTCGGCTTCCGCAGCGGATTTCGTGCCGGTGATGCCGAGCACGGACACGTAATAGACGAAACCGCTGGTGTTCTGCAGAACGGTCGGCAGTCTTTCGTCATCCGTTGTCGGTGTCGCGAGGCGGATGAAATTCAGGCCCGCTTCAAGCGCCGGCACGCACAACTCCCCGTCCTCTTCCGGCGGCAGATCGACGACGATCAGCCCATCGACGCCGGCCGACCGCGCATCGGTCAGAAACTTCTCGACGCCGTAGCTGTAGATCGGGTTGTAGTAGCCCATCAGAACGATCGGCGTCTCTTCGTCCTGCGCGCGAAAGCTGCGCACCAGCGCCAAGGTCCGTCCCATATCCGCACCGGCATTGAGCGCACGCAGGGACGAGGCCTGAATGGCCGGGCCATCCGCCATCGGATCGCTGAACGGCATGCCGAGTTCGATCAGGTCGGCGCCGGCTTCGGGCAGTCCGAGGAGAATTTTCTCGAACGTCTCGTGATCGGGATCGCCGGCGGTCAGAAAGGTAACCAGCCCGCCCCGTCCCGCTGCCTTGAGCGCTGCGAACCGTTTCGCAATACGGCCTGAATCCGCCACGCCCGTCATATCTTTGTCCCCAGCGCTTCGGCAACGGTGAAGATGTCCTTATCGCCGCGGCCGCACATATTCATGCATATAAGGTGATCTTTCGGCAGGTCGCCCGCAACCTTCGAGACATAGGCCAGCGCATGCGACGGTTCCAGCGCCGGGATGATGCCTTCCATGCGGCTGCACAGTCGGAACGCCTTCAAAGCTTCCGCGTCGGTCGCCGAGACATAGTTCACGCGGCCGGACTCGTGCAGCCAGGAATGCTCGGGCCCGATCCCCGGATAGTCGAGCCCGGCGGAAATGGAATGGGCGTCGATAATCTGGCCGTCATCGTTTTGCAGAAGGTAGGTCCGGTTGCCATGCAGCACGCCCGGACGCCCACCGGTCAGCGACGCCGCGTGCTCGCCGGTCTCGATGCCGTGCCCGGCCGCTTCGACCCCATACATCTGCACCGTCGGGTCGTCGAGGAATGGATGGAACAAGCCAATCGCATTCGAACCGCCACCGATGCAGGCGACCAGAGAATCCGGCAACCGTCCTTCCGCTTCCAGCATCTGTTCGCGCGTCTCGTTGCCGATGACCGACTGGAAATTGCGCACCATTGCGGGATAGGGGTGCGGCCCGGCAGCCGTACCGATGATATAGAAAGTCGACTCGACATTGGCGACCCAGTCGCGCAGCGCCTCGTTCATCGCATCTTTCAGGGTGCCGGTCCCGCTGGTCACCGGGACGACCTCAGCGCCGAGCAACCGCATGCGGAAGACGTTCGGCTGCTGACGCTCGATGTCCGTGGCGCCCATATAGACGACGCAGGGCAAATCAAAGAGCGCACAGACCGTCGCCGTCGCGACACCGTGCTGGCCGGCGCCGGTCTCGGCGATAATGCGCGTCTTTTTCATACGCCGTGCCAGCAGAATCTGGCCCATCGTATTGTTGATCTTATGGGAGCCCGTGTGGTTCAGCTCGTCGCGTTTGAAATAGATCTTGGCGCCGCCGAAATGCTCCGTCAGCCGCCGCGCGAAGTAAAGCGGGCTTGGCCGGCCGGCATAGTTTTTCAAATAATCGTCCAGCTCCGCCTGGAAGGACGGGTCCTTGCATGCCGCGTCATAGGCTTGTTCAACCGCGAGGATGAGCGGCATGAGGGTCTCGGCGACGAAACGTCCGCCGAACATCCCGAAATGGCCTGCTTCGTTCGGCCCGCTGCGAAAGGTATTTGCCTGTTCCATCGTCACTCCGCGCCCTTCGGCGGCGCTATTAATACACGGCGTGGTCGGCCTTGTATCGGATTTATCACCGGTTTCACAAGCTTGATACGGCCTCCAGGAACGCCCGGATCTTTTCCGGGTTTTTCTTGCCCTTCGCATCTTCGACGCCGGAGGAAGTATCGACGGTCGCGGCACCCGAGAGACGCACGGCCTCCCCGACATTTTCGGCGTCGAGTCCGCCTGCGAGCATCCAGGGAAGCGGCCATGAACGGCCCCCGAGCAGCCGCCAATCGAAGCTGAGCGCATTGCCGCCCGGCAAGGCATCGGTCATGTCCTTTGGCGGTTTGGCATCGAACATCAACCAATCGGCAGCCTGAAGATAGCCGTCGGCCCGCGCGAAATCTGACGCGCCGGCAATCGGGATCGCTTTCATGGTCTTCAGTCCGGTGCGTCGCCCGATTTCGGCAACCCGTCCCGGCGCCTCGCTGCCATGCAGTTGCAGCAGCTCGAGCGGCGTTTCCGCCAGCACCGCATCGATCTCCCCGTCGGTGGGGTCGACAAACAAGCCGACCCGGCTCAGGGAGTCCGGAACCAGCGCCGCCAAGTCTGCGGCCTGCACCGGCGTCACGGCACGCGGGCTGGGCGGATAGAAAAGCAATCCCACATGCGTGGCGCCCACTTCGATGGCCGTCCGCATGGCCACGGGATCGTTTATCCCGCAGATTTTCGCGGCAACGGGCATGCGTCGCTTCCGTCAGCCGAGCGCCGCCGCCATCGCACGGGCGGCAGCGGCCGGGTCAGGCGCGCGCGTGATCGGGCGCCCGATCACCAGATAGTCCGCACCGGCATTCACCGCATCGGCGGGACCGGCGGTCCGCTTCTGGTCGCCGGACAGGCTGAGGCTGGGCCGGATACCGGGAACCACGAGTTTGAAATCCGGGCCGCAGGCTTGCCGCACCAAGGCTGCCTCTTTCGGTGAACAGACGACGCCGTCGAGATCGCTTTCCTTCGCCAACTGCGCCAGACGCACAACCTGATCCGCAGGCGGCCCATTCTGCCCGACCGCTGTCAGATCGTCCGTGTCCAGGCTGGTCAAGACGGTCACGCCCACGATGAGCGGCCGCTTGACGTTCTGCTCCTTGGCGGCCTCCGTCGCGGCCTCCGCGGCGGCACGCATCATCGCCGGGCCGCCGCCCGCATGAATCGTCATGATCCGCGGGCGCAGCTTGATCGCCGCCCGAACCGCGCCTGCCACCGTGTTCGGGATGTCGTGAAATTTGAGGTCGAGGAACAGGGGCATCCCGGCCTTGCCGATCGCGCGGACACCGCCGGCGCCGTTTGCCGTAAAGAATTCGAGCCCCAGCTTTGCACCGCCGACGGACCCTTTGAGCCGCCGCGCAAGCGATCGCGCTTCTTCGACATCCGTCGTGTCGAGGCAAACGAGGATACGGTCGGTTGGTTTGGGCAGAGAG
>JAPPPC010000844.1 GCA_028817685.1 Rhodospirillaceae bacterium | reverse complement strand
TCAGCACCGCGGCGATCCCGACCCCCATCAGCGCCGCCATGCACCCATAGGCCCAGCCCCAGCCGAGCGTGCCGGCCAGAATCAGCGCGCCGCCGCCCGACGTCACCATCGCGACCCGGTAGCCGAACACCAGCACCGCCGCGCCGGCACCAAGCTGGTCGTCCTCCAAAATCTCGGTCCGGTAGGCGTCGATGGCGATGTCTTGAGTCGCCGAGGCGAAGGCCACGACCGCAGCCCAGAACACGGTCCAGCCGCGCAGGGTCGCGGGATCGGCGGCGGCAAGGCCCAGCAAGGCGACGGCCAACGCAAATTGCGAAAACAACAGCCAGCCGCGGCGCCGGCCCAGCATGCGGGTCAATAGCGGCAGCGGCAGGCGGTCGACCAGAGGCGACCACAGGAACTTGACGGCGTAGGCCAGTCCGACAAGGCTGACCAAGCCGATTTCGGTGAGCGACGCGCCGGCCTCGGTGAACCAGGCCGCCAGTGTCGCCCCGGTCAGCGCCAGCGGCAGCCCGCTGGAAAAGCCGAAGAAGAACAGCGATGCGACCCGCCGGTCGCCATAAATCCAGGCCGCGTCCTGCCAACTTCTCATGCCGGCGGGCCGGCGCGCCTGTGCCCGCGGGGCGGGAAAGCGGGGATCACCGCGTCGTCATCCCTCACCCGGCCGGCAACAGATCGCGCAACGACACTGCCGGCCGGGCGCCGTAATGGGCGATCACCTCCGCCGCAGCGATGCCGCCGATCGCGCCGCTCTCCGCCAGTGACTTTCCTTGCGTGTAGCCGTAGAGGAAACCGGCGGCATAGAGATCGCCGGCCCCGGTGGTATCGACGACCGCGTCGACGGGGGCCGCCGGGATCTCGATCACGTCGTCGCCGGCAACGATCACCGAGCCTTCGGCGCTGCGCGTCAGACAGGCGATCTCGCATCGGCCACGCACCGCCTGGACCGCTTCGTCAAAGCCCGAGGCCTCGTACAGCGAGACGATTTCGTCCTCATTGGCGAACAGGATATCGATGTGGTTGTCGACCAGATGCGCGAAGGCGGCGCGGTGCCGGTCGACGCAGAAACTGTCGGACAGGGTGATCGAGACCTTGCGATCCGCGGCATGCGCCACCTCGGCCGCGTGCACGAAGGCGGCTTTCGCTTCCGGCGGATCGAACAGATAGCCTTCCATATAGATGACCGAAGATGCGCGCACCTGCGCGTCGTCGATATCGGCGGTGGTCAACGAAGTCGCTGCCCCAAGGGTCGTGCACATGGTGCGCTGCGCATCCGGCGTGACCAGGACCAGGCACCGCCCCGTCCCCGGGCCGTCCGATGCCGGCGGCGTCGCGAAGGTGACGCCGATCGCATCCAGATCGTGCCGGAACACCTTGCCGAAATCATCGTCGCGCACCTTGCCGATATAGGCGCCGCGTCCGCCGAGCGAGGCGAAGCCGGCCATCGTATTGCCGCAAGACCCGCCGGAACTTTCCGTCGCCGGCCCCATCTTGGAATAGAGGAAATCGGACCGATCCGGATCGACCAGCATCATGCCGCCCTTGTCCAGCGTGTGTTCGGCAAGAAAGGCGTCATCGGCCTGCACCACGACATCGACGAGCGCGTTGCCGATACCGAGGAGGTCGAAATCGGTCATATCCGTATCCTTCGTTATTTTTCGGAATGGCGGCGAGTATAGCGAGCGCCCCTTGACCAGCAACCATAAGAGACCCGATATGCGCAACATCGTTTCGTGCTAAATTCGAAACGGCGTGATCATAAGCAAGAGGCTAAGAGGGTCCCAATGGGCGTCATTCAAAGTTTCACCAAAGCAGCCCAGCAGCTTCCCGATCCGCGCCTGCGGCGCGTGCTGCTGATCGGTATCGCGGGGTCGCTCGCGATCTTCGTGCTGCTGTGGATGGTCGTTTGGTGGGCGGTCGGCGCCGTCACCTGGGAGGATGTCTGGGGCCTGAGCTGGCTGATGGAGACCTTCCCCAGCGTGGCCAGTGCGGTTGGCGGGGTGGCTTTTACGGCCGTGATGTTGATCGTCACCTTCCTGTTTTTCCCCGCGGTCATCACCATTATCGTCGGTTTTTTTCTTGAAGACGTCGTCCAAGCGGTCGAAGCGCGGCACTATCCGGGCGAACCGGAACCACGGCCGCAGCCGCTGGGCGAAGTGCTGGCGATCACCACCAAATTCGCCCTGCTTGTCGCCGGCCTGAACATCCTGTTCCTGCCGATCTATCTGCTGCTGTTCCTGGTCCCGCCGCTCAATATTATTCTGTACTATTTGTTGAACGGCTATCTGGTCAGCCGCGAGTATTACGAGCTGGTCGCCCTGCGCCGGCTCGAACCGCGGCCGGCGCGCCAGCTTCGGCGGCGCCATAGCGGCCGCATGCTCTTCGCCGGCGTGATCCTGGTCTTCTTCATGACCATTCCCATCATCAACTTCGTCACGCCGGTCCTCGCCGCCGCCTTCATGGTGCATATCTATCAAAACCTGCCGCGACGGGCGGAATTCGCCACGGAGACCAGCGGGCCGCCGGCAAATAACGCTTAGCGTCGGCGATGCCGCGTGATAATCAGTAGGTTGCAACGTGGTATCGCCTGAACGAGGAGCTCCCATGGCGGAAGACAACAGAGCGGCCCCGGAAGCGGCGCGGCGCGTGCTGGATATTCCGGGCGCACGGCGCACCGAATCGATCGGCGACGCGCAGGGCAAGAAACTCATCGTCGGCCGCGAGATCTGTCTGTCCGGCGAGATTTCCGCCTGCGACACGCTTGGCGTCGAAGGCCGAGTCGAAGCCGCGCTGAGCGACAGCCGCACGATCGAGATCACCGAAACCGGCGTCTTCAAGGGCGAGATCGAAATCAACGTCGCGGAAATCAGCGGCCAGTTCGAAGGCGCATTGACGGCGCGCAACCGGCTGGTGATCCATTCAAAAGGGAGCGTCAAAGGCCGCATCCGTTACGCCGAAATCGAAGTCGAGCGCGGCGGGCGTATCGAAGGCGACGTGCAGGTCATCTCGGACGCGGAGATCACCGACATCTCCTCCGGCCCTTCCGGCGACGGATAACCTGAAAGCGTGCGACAGGTCGTTGGCGCTTTCCTGCTGACCGCATTGGCCAGTTGCACGGCGGCGCCGAAGCCGCCGCCAGTCGAACCGGAGCCCGTGAAACAACAGGCCGTGCCCAAGCCCGCAGAGGCGCCGCGGCGCAAAGCACCGGTCGTTACGGTTACGCCGAAACCCCCGCCACAAGCAGCGTTGGCCACACCGGCCCCGCGCAAGCCGGTGACCAACGATGACCCCAACCAGCTCTTCGGGCTCGACGGCCATCATGTCGCCGACCTGCTAGGGCCGGCTAATTTCGTTCGCCGCGACGGCACGGCGGAGGTCTGGCAGTATCGCGCGGAAGCCTGCGTTCTGGACATTTACCTGTACCGGGAGTCGGGCGCGCTAACGGTCGCGCATGTCGATCTGCGTAAACGGGAAAAAGCGGCACAGCCGCCCCGGCAGTGTTTCCGTGAAATTCTGACGCAGCCCGGTTAACCGGCGAGCGTCTTCCCTTTGAAGCGGCACACGTCGCTGACAATGCAAACGGGGCAGTCCGGCTTGCGCGCCTTGCAGACATAGCGGCCGTGCAGGATCAGCCAGTGATGGGCGTGCCGCTTGTAGGCGTCGGGCACCACCTTTTCGAGCTTTCTTTCCACCTGATCGACATTTTTGCCCGGCGCCAGCCCGGTCCGGTTGCCAAGTCGATAGATATGCGTATCGACCGCGATCGTCGGCACGCCCCACGCGATGTTGAGCACCACATTCGCCGTCTTGCGCCCGACCCCGGCCAGCTTCTGTAACGCATCGCGATCCTGTGGCACCTCGCCGTCATGATCGTCGATGAGCTGCTGGCTCAGCTTGATGACGTTCTTCGCCTTGTTGTTGAACAGGCCGATCGTCTTGATGTAGTTGCGCACCTTGGCTTCGCCCAGCGCCAACATTTTCTGCGGGTTGTCGGCAACTTTGAACAGCGGTCCGGTCGCCTTGTTGACCCCCACATCGGTCGCTTGCGCGGACAGAACGACGGCGACCAGCAAGGTATAGGGATTCGTGTAGTCAAGCTCGCCCTTCGGTTCAGGATCGGCCGCCTGAAGGCGGCTGAAAAAGGTTTCGATATCGGCTTTTTTCATGGGCTTGGCCTAACGGGGAGCGGCGTTTCACCCGGTGGACAGTCCGATCGGGCGCTTCTATCTTAAAACGGCGATGAACAGCGAATCCACGCCAAACGGACCCACGATCTATTTCGATACGGAGTTGCGGCCGCATCGCAGTCTCAACCCGACGGGATTCGCGATCGTCATGCTTGCCGCGTCGGTGCTGGGATTTGCCATCGGCGTCTCTTTCATGATCGCGGGCGCGTGGCCGGTCTTCGGGTTCTGCGGCCTGGAACTCATCCTGCTTTATGTCGCGTTCCGCCTGAACTACCGCAGCGGCCGGCACTATGAGCATATCCGGCTGACCGATGACGGGCTGCAGATCCGCCGTTACGGGCCGAAGGGCGAAACCGGCCGCGACGACATCGAGCCCAGCTGGCTGCGGGTAACAGTCAGCGATACACCGCCGGACAAGGGACAATTGATCCTGTCGAGCCACGGAAGGTCGGTGACCATCGGCGGTTTCCTGCCCCCGGCCCAACGGCACGAGGTCGCCGCCGCCCTGCGCGCCGCTATCGAGCGCTACCGGGCGCCGTCTCTTTAAACAGCCGCCCCGCCCTCGTTCCGCCGCATATTCGGGTTAATCTGTTGCGAGCGCCCTTCGCGCGCGTCCTTTACCTAGAGGAGATTCCGCCATGAAACGCCCTTACCTTTTCCTCGCCGGTCTTGCCGCCGGCTTCGCCTTTGCACTGCCGTTTGGACTGGTCGCACAGGACGTTCGGCCACTGGGACCGGGCAGCTACAACATCATCATCGGCGAGAATGCGCAGTTCGCCTGGCGCGTGAACACGGTCAACGGGACGGTTTCGACCTGCGCCGCCCCCAGCGACCCCGCCGGTAAGGTCGCACCGCGATGTTCACCATGGGGAGCGGATATTCTGGCCAATCCCCGTTAGACGTCCGGCTCAGCTGGCAACAGACCCGCGCACCGGGCCACCCAGGCCCGTACCGACGGGCGAGACTGCAGGTTGAAGCCGCCCTCCGCGGCCACATGCGTGTACGCGTACAACGCGATGTGGGCGATTGTCAGCGTATCGCCGACGAGCCACTCGTATGACGAAAGATGCGCTTCCATCAAGTCTAGTGCCGCCTCACCGCGTTCGACTCGCCACGGTTCCCGCGCTGCTTTCGGTTTTTTCAGATAATGCATTTGGAAGCGGCAGACGGCGATATAGAGCTCGTGGCTGTACTGCTCCCAGAACAGCCATTCATCGGTCTTCGCCTGCAAATAGGGATCGGCGGGCAGTAGCGGCGTGTCGCGCGCCAGATAGCGTATGATCGCGTTCGACTGGGCCAGCACCCTGCCATCTTCCAGCTGCAGCACCGGTACCTGGCCCTGGGGGCTAAGCGCCAGAAATTCGGGCGTCCGCGACTGGCCCTGCATGATATCGATGTCTTGCCAGACGACCGGGAGGCCCAGGCGTTGCGCCGTGTACACGACTTTAAGGCAATTTCCGGATTGCCGGTCGCCATACAATTTCATGGTTCGGTCCCAACTAGGTTCGTGCCAGATCCTCACCCTAGCGACGGCGGAAAATTACGCTACTGGCAGAAACGTCAATATCCATTAAAATTCTGCCATGCCGCACCGCGTCGCCGCCATCGCCTATGACGGGCTTTGCACCTTCGAATTCGGGATCGCCGTGGAGATTTTCGGTCTGCCGCGGCCGGAGCTCGATATCCCCTGGTACGACTTTCGCGTCTGCGGCGTCGATGACGGGCCCGCCAGCGCAACCGGCGGCGTTTCGCTCAACATCACCCACGGGATCGAAACGCTCGCATGGGCGGACACGATCATCGTGCCGGGTTGGCGGCATGGTGCGGACGAGACCGTGCCGACCGGCTTGCGCGAGGCGGTCAGCACCGCCCATGGGCGCGGCGCGCGGCTGGTATCCATCTGTTCGGGCGTTTTCGTGCTGGCCGCAGCCGGGATACTGGACGGCAAGCGCGCCACGACCCATTGGCGCCATGCGGCCCGGCTGAAAGCGCTGTATCCCCGGATTTCCGTGGAACCGGATTCACTCTATGTGGATGAAGGTCAGGTGCTGACCTCCGCCGGCAGCGCGGCGGGGCTCGATCTGTGTATTCACATCGTGCGCCGCGATCACGGACCCGATATTGCCAACAGCGTGGCCCGGCGACTTGTGCTGCCGACGCACCGCGACGGCGGACAGGCGCAATATGTGCCGCGACCCGTAGCCCCCGATGGGCATGCGATCCGGCCCCTGCTCGATTGGCTGCGGGCGCATTTGAGCGACGCACATACCGTATCCGAATTGGCCGCCCGCGCCCGCCAGAGCGAACGCACCTTCGTGCGCCATTTCAAGGCGGCGACCGGCCTGCCGCCGCACGCCTGGTTGATCCGGGAACGCGTCGGACGGGCGCGCGAATTGCTTGAGAGTTCCGATCTCAATATCGAGCGCATCGCCGAAGCCTGCGGCTTCGGATCCGCGGAGACATTGCGGCATCACTTCCGCCGGGAAATCGGCACACCGCCGACGCGGTACCGCGCAGCGTTTGGCGCCTGACCGCGGCTTTCCCGTTTAGTCCTCGAAGCCCAGCACATGGCGCATGTTGTAGAGGCCGGCCTTGCGGCCTTGCGTCCACAGCGCCGAGCGAACGGCCCCGGCGGCGAAGACCTTGCGGCTGCCAGCCTTGTGGGTCAGTTCCACCCGTTCGCCGTCGCCCGCGTAGATGACCGAGTGCTCGCCCACCACATCGCCGCCGCGCAGCACGGCGAAGCCGATCTCACCCGCGGGCCGCGCGCCGGTGATGCCGTCGCGGGCGGCCTTGTAGACGGAGTCGAGCTCGACGCCGCGGCCGGCCGCGGCCGCATGTCCCAGACCCAGCGCGGTGCCGGACGGCGCGTCGATCTTGTGCTTGTGGTGCATTTCGACGATGTCGATATCGTACTCGTTCGGCCCCAAAATGCCCGCGACCTGCTCGGTCAGCGCCAGCAGCAGGGTCACGCCGACGCTCATATTCGGCGCCCAGACGATCGGCACGTGGCGCGCCGCCGCTTCGATCACGCCGGCTTGTTCCTTGTCGAGCCCCGTGGTGCCGATGACCATCGCCGCGCCGGCCTGCGCCGCCAGCCTTGCATGTTCGATCGTTGCCTCCGGCACGGTGAAGTCGATGACCACATCGACCCCGGCGATCATCGCTGCCGCGTCGTCGCCGATCGTGACGCCGAGCGGTTCGATCCCGGCGACAGTACCGATATCCTTGCCGACAACATCATGTCCGGGCTGATCGGATCCGCCGACCACCGTGCAGCCTTCCGTCTCGGTCACTTGCGCGACGACCATCTGGCCCATCCGGCCGCTGCCGCCAACGACACCGACTTTCAGTTCATTCGCCATGTGTCTCCCCTCCCCGTTTAATTCGTGCCGGCCGGCTTGCGTTTCTCTTCCGACCCGCCAGGCCGCCAGGCGGCAGCCCGTTTTTCAATCGCCGCCGCCTCGGCCTCGCCGATCTTCTCGCGCAGCTTCACCAGGCGCAGCACCGCTTTGCGATGACCGGCCTTGCTGGCAACCGCGTACCAGAAATAGGCTTCCCGGTCATCCGCCAATTCGGGACTATTTTCGTAGAGAACGCCCAAATTGTAATGGGCCTCCATCGCATTCGACTGGGCCGCGCGCCTGTACCATTCGAGTGCCGCCCTGTCGTCGCGCGCGACTCCGCGCCCCTTCGCGTAGAGCGAGCCGAGGTTGATCTGCGCGACCGCCAGATCCTGTTCGGCGGCCTTGCGGTACCACTCGGCGGCCCGGGCTTCATCCCGTTCCACGCCGCTGCCGGATTCGTACAGGGAACCGAGATTGACCTGCGACGCGGCATGACCCTGCGACGCCGCACGCTCGAACCATTTGGCGGTCCGGACCGGATCGCGCGGCAATTGTTTGCCAGCGGCATAGCCGAGGCCCAGCTGGAACTGCGCTTCCTGATGGCCGTTCTTCGCGGACTGCTGCATCCAGTGCATGGACGCCGACCGGTCTACGTCGCTGCCAAGCCGCAACAGGCCGGCCAGGCGAAATTGCGCCCGCGCGCGCGCAAGGCGGAATTTTTCAACCGTCTCGTCGGCCTTCGCGGCACGCCGATACCAGCGCAGGGCGGCGACGCGGCTGCGGCGCACGCCGATGCCTTTTTCGTAAATATAGCCCAGGTTGAATTGCGCCGAGGGGTGGCCGCGCCCGGCGGCCCGTTCGAACCAGCCCATCGCCTGCCTGTAGTCCGGCTCAACACCCAGCCCGCGGCGATACAGGATACCGAGACTGAATTGCGCCTCCGGGTCGCCAGCCTTGGCCAGCGGTTCCCAAAGGGTGAATGCCGTCTTGTAATCGCCGTTACGAAAGGCTTCGAGGCCGGTCTCGAAATCGGCCGCCGCGGGTAACGCCGTTGCCAGGAACAGCAGGCTGGCGATGAGGAACCGAACCACAATCCTCTCCTCTCGGGTTCAGCATACCCGAAAGCAGGGTCCGATTCATACGCCGAAGGCGAATCGCCGAATCAGAAGCTGTCAATTAAAGTTAACAGTTTCCGATACTTGTCAGGGAACGAGCCGGTAACCGCCGGGTTCCGTCACCAGGATTTCGGCATTCGACGGATCAGCTTCGATCTTCTGGCGCAGCCGGTAGACATGGGTTTCCAGGGTATGCGTGGTGACCCCCGCATTGTAGCCCCAGACCTCGCCCAGCAGCGTATCGCGATCGACCGCCTTGGCGCCGGACCGATACAGATATTTCAGGATCGAGGTTTCCTTCTCGGTAAGCCGAATCTTACGCTCGTCCGCCTCATCGACCAGCAGCTTGCCGCTCGGCTGGAAGGTGTACGGTCCGATCGTGAAGACGGCATCCTCGCTCTGCTCGTGCTGGCGGAGCTGTGCGCGCAGCCGGGCCAACAAGACGCCGAGGCGGAACGGTTTGGTGATGTAATCGTTGGCGCCCGCATCGAGACCCAGAATGGTGTCCGCATCGGTATCCGCGCCGGTCAGCATGATGATCGGCACTTTCACACCGCTGCGGCGCATCAGACGGCAGGCTTCGCGCCCGTCCATGTCCGGCAATCCGACATCGAGCAGTATCGCGTCGAAATAGTCCTTCTTCACCACTTCCAGCGCATCGCGCGCCGTCTCGGCGAGTGCCGTCGCAAATTCTTCATGTAGCTGCAATTGCTCGGAAAGCGAATCCCGCAACGCCGCATCATCGTCGACGATCAGGATTTTCTTTCCCGTGAGGCTTCCACCGGCCGCTGGCCGCTCGATCCCGGTCCCACTCATCTCAGGCTATCGTCCCCAAACTGTCGCAGCGCGTTGAAACAATTGCGCTGGCCCCATGGCAAGTCAACATATTAGGTCAAGACATGGGTATTCCCGTAGGCTTATGGAAGGGCCAATAGGTCCACATGGCCCACGCTCACGGAAAGGTGCTTTTCGGTGATCGCAAGTTTACGCCGCAGCCGCCAGGTCTCGGCCGCGAGCCCATCGCCCGCGATATCGCCGACGAAACCGCACAGGGCCGTCAGCATCGCTGTATCCTCCGGCCCCAGCCGCCAAGAGGACGGCGCGCTGATCACCCGATAGCCCGCGCGCTGCAGACAATCGGTCATCAATCGTGGGGCATCGAACCCCATGGCGGGGCCGAATCCCTTGTCGCGCTGCATATCCCCGGCGAAACGGCCCATGAGAAGGCGGTCGGCCTCGTCCCCGGGCTGCCAGACAAAACGGCCGTCCACATTCAGTGTCAACAGCAGCGGCTGTCCGCTGACATGGGCAACGAAGCGGGCGAACCAGTCCTTGGAGACGAGATCGAAAAAAGCCGATGCCGTGACCCCGTCACACTGCGACAGGTCGATGCGTGCCGGCGACGGGGCGAAATCGATGCATACCTTCTTTCCCTCGACCCCCGAGATACGGTCAAGCAGCCCCGCGTCCTGATCGACGAATTGCCAGGCGATCGCCTTATCCGTGGACTCCGACAGGAAGCGCGCATTGCTCCCCGTCCCGGCGCCCACATCGACAAGACGCGGCTGATCCGGCAAGGCATCGAGAAACGCCACCGCCAGAGCCCGCGAGCGGGCCGCGCGGTCATAGGGTTCGCGCAGGGCCAGCCAGTCGGGAGCAAATTCGTCACTCATCCCGCCGCCACCCGGTCCAATGCCGCGGCGAAAGCCCGGCCCGCGGCGGCCCAGTCCGACAGCTTCTGCCCGGCGGCATAGGCGCCCGCCGCCAACCGCTGCCGAAAACGATCGTCGCCGATCACCCGCCGCAGCGCCGCGGCCAACGCGTCCCGATCGCCGGCCGGCACGATCACGCCGGCAGTTTCGGGCACCGTGTCCCGCACCGCCCCCTCGCCGCTGCCGACTACCGGCAGACCCCGCGCCAGCGCTTCCGCAAACGCCATGCCGTAGCCTTCGAAGGCGGAAGCGAGAACGAACAAGTCGGCACCGTCATAGGCGGCGGCCAGCGCGGTCTCGCCCGCCTCACCCACCAGCGCGACCCGATCCGCCAGGCCGTGCGTGGCAATCTGCTTCCGGACTTCGGACACCGTTTCCGGGTCGCGGTCCAACGCGCCGAGGCACGACAACTGCCAGGGCAAATCGCTGCAGTCGGCCAGCGCCTCGATCAGCATGCCATGCCCCTTACGCGGTATCAGCGTGCCGACACAGAGCAGTTGCGCGGCCGTCCCAGCGGACCCGCTGGCGCGCGGCGCCGAATCCGTGCCCGGCAGAACGATGGTCGGCGTGCCCGTGCAAAGGCCGAGGTCCGACAGGAGCCTGGCCGTCGCCCGGCTGGTCACGACGACGCCGTCCGCTTGGGCGATCAGGGCGTTCTCCACAGATTGCAGCCGCGCCCGCTGGCTCGCCGTCAAGCCGGTTTCCAGCGCGAGCGGATGGTGGATCAGCGCAACGGTTGTGATCCGGCCGGCGTGGTGCGGCAAAGGCCCGTCAAATGCCGGCAACGCCAGCCCGTCGATGACCGCGAGCCCCCCGTCGGGGATCGCCGCCAGCGCGTCCGCCGCCGCGGTCCGTGCGGTGTCGCAGCAAAAGGGGAAGGACCCGTCGAGCTCGACCGCCTCGACCGTACGGCCGTCGGATTTCAGGCGCTCGATGATGCGGCGGTCGTAGCCGTAGCCGCCGGTGCGTTGGGTGATCGGCCCCGGGACAATGAAATGGATCGGCGGTTCAGCCATGCACCGGTGCGTCATAGGTCGCCCACGCGTCCGGCTTCTCGCGCAGCCGAACCTGAAGGCTCTCGATCGCCGACGCCGTATCGCCGCTCAACCGGCCGTCCCGGATACCCGCCGCGTAGGCTTCGTGTATCGTCTGGGCCAGCACTTCCGTGGTCGAGTTCCGGGTTTCGAACTGCGGCAACTCGTCGAGATTGCGATAGGCAAAAGGCTCCAGAATTTCGTTCAACAGTTCCGATGCCCGTCCGATATCCGCGACGATCCCGTCGCTGTCGAGCGCCTTGCGGCGCATCGTTACTTCGACGACATAGGTCGCGCCATGCAGGCGTTGCGCCGGCCCGAACACTTCGCCGTCGAGCGAATGGGCGATCATGATGCTGTTGCTTACGGTTACGCTGAACACTTGCGCTATATCTCCTATTCATACGTCACGACATGGCACAGCGTATCGCCGGGGTCTTCGGCCAGCTGCGCCATGGTTTCGGGGAGCGTTTCGAACGGCGAAGCGCTGGTGATGAGGCAATCGAAGACCGGGTCGCGCAGCAGGTCGAGCGCCAGGACCAGCCGGTCGCGGCGGCTGCGGCGCGACCGGCGGCTCGTCGCCACGGCGCCCACCTGGCTGGACCGCAACGTCAGGCGCTTTGAATGGAACGCTTCGCCAAGCGGTGCGGGCACCTTGGCATCGCCATACCAGCTCATCTCCAGCACCACCGCCTCGAACCCGGCGAGGCCGAGCGCCGTCGCCAGACCGCCCGGCGATCCGCTGGCGTGCACGACGATGTCCGCCGCGTCCGCCGCGTTTTCCGGCACGGTGAACCCGACGCCGAGCTGTTCCGCTATTTGCGCGCGCGCCGGGTTGATGTCGACGAGTTCGACCCGGGTGCCCGGTATACGCGCCGCCAAACCCGCGAACAGGCAGCCGACCACACCGGCGCCGACCACGGCGATCCGGTCGCCGACCCGCGGGCCGGCATCCCATAGTGCGTTGACGGTCGTTTCCATGTTCGCCGCGAGGACGGCGCGCCGATCCGGCACATCCTCCGGCACGGGAACCACGCTGTCCGCAGGCACGGTGTAGCGGTCCTGATGCGGGTGGAGGCAAAACACGCGGCCCGACCCGGCCACATCGCCTACCGACGCATAGCCATATTTCACGGGGCCCGGAAAGTCGCCGGCCTGAAAGGGGCAGCGCATATCGTCATACTGGCTCGCCGGCACCCGGCCCTGGAAGACCAGGGCTTCGGTCCCGCGGCTGATCGCGCTGGCCCTGGCAACGACCGCGACCTCACCGGCGCCAGGCACGTTTTCGGGGGCCGTCCTGATTTCCCCTTGACCCGGCGCGGCGACCCAAAAGGCCCGTTCAGGCATCGAAGCGGCACTCGAACATCACGTCGTCGCCAAAATCGAACCGTCTGGTCTCCGGCCGAAGGCCGTCGGCGAGGCTCGCCACTTCCGGCAAGGTGATCGCAGCGCGGCCCGAGCCGATGATCATCGGCGAGACGGTGACCTGCAACCGGTCGAGACACTTCGCCTCCAAGAATCGCGACACGGTGATGCCCCCGCCCTCGACAAACAGCCGGCGGCACCCCTGCTCCGCCAGGGCGTCGCGCAGACGGTGCGGCGACAAGCCGTCCGCACAACGCGGCACGCCCATCACCTCGGCGGCGCCATGCCGCGACGGGCCATCGGCCTTGTCTTCGGCGCAGATCAGTATCGTCCGCGCCTCTTCATCCTGAAACAGGCGATAGTTTTCGGACAAGCGGCGTTCCGTATCGATCACCACGCGCACCGGGTTGCTGCCGTCGCAATGGCGCACCGTGAGCTGCGGATCGTCATGCTGCACCGTTCCGGATCCGACGACGACGGCATCGAACAGCGCCCGCATGCGGTGATTGTGCAGGATGTCCTGCGCGCCGGTAACGTAATGCGATGCGCCGGTTACCGTGGCGATCTTGCCGTCCAGGCTCTGTCCCAGATGCGCGACCGTAATGTCGGCCGCCCCCGCGCAGAACGGCAGATAAAGCTGCAGCAGCGCCGCGACGGGCGCCGAGATGGACCCGCAGACGTCGACGGTGCCGCCGCCATCGACCTGTGCCAAAACAGCCGCCGCCTGCGATGCATCGATCGCCGTGACACCGAAGCCCCCGGGCCCCGGTACAAGTGCCCAGCCCTCGGCACAAGGTTGCGATCGTTGTCTGTCGCGCAGTGCGAGCACGCACTGCCATGCGTCAGATTCACTGATAGTTCCGGGCGAATTACCCATAGTCGACCCCCGACCGTGCTACGCGCCCCCGCCCGTATTATTTCGTTACAGTTTTGCGCGTTCACACCATATATCAAGGAAGGAATTAACTGAACGCACATATGGTGTCGTTTGACAACTCGACCACAACCCATGGCATCCGGTTGGCTGGAACATTCATTCCGACTGGGGAATGACGCGCGCACCGTCACCGTGGGAGTCGGCATTCTGGTTTTTCCCGCCAGTTTCATGCTGCCCGGCCCGGCACCTGCAGCCATTGCCGTAACCGCGTTTGCCATTCTGTCGGCGCTACTATTGCTGGGTGCGACGCGATTCGGGGCGCTTCGCCCGTTCGGCGCCGCGAATGCGGTGACCACTGTCCGTGTGGGCCTGCTGGCGCTGTTGATCGGCAGCGCGGCCGACGCGGCCGTGACGCTTGCCACCTGGTGGCCCGCAGCATTGGCCGGGGTTGCATTGGCGCTCGACGGGCTTGACGGGGCGCTCGCACGCCGGCTCGGAACCGAAAGCCGGTTCGGCGCCCTGTTCGATCAAGAGACCGACGCCTTGCTGATCCTGGTCCTGACCGTGGCACTGGCGCTTGCCGGGAAAACCGGAATCTGGATTGTCGCCGCCGGGCTGATGCGCTATCTGCTGCTGGCGTCTGGCTGGATCTGGCCCGTATTGGCCGAACCCCTGCCGAAGAGCCGGCTGCGAAGCGGGGTTTGCGCTGTGATGGTCGGGTCGTTGGTTCTCTGCCTGTTACCACCCGTCGCGCCCGCAACGGCGAATGTCTTCGGCGCGATCGCACTGACGGCCTTGACCCTGTCCTTCGGCAAAGACCTAATATGGCTTCTAAAGAGCGCCCGCGGAAGAAAACACGCATGAACGCACCCATCGAACCGAAAATCGCCCCGCAGCCGAACGCCCAAGATGCGAGCCTGACCGCTGTCGGCCGGGTCATCGGCGACCTGCGCCGTGGCATGGCCATCGTTTTGCGCGACGATTCGGCAGCGATGCTGGTAACCGCGGCGGAATCCAGTGTCGATCCGCGCGCCCTAACGATGCTGACGGACGCTGGTGTCGCCTGTCTGGTCACGGCCTCGCGCGCCGGGGCACTGGGCCTGGACGCACGCGATGCATCCGTCGTTGCCATCGAAACCGAGGGCGGTTTGGATCGCGACGCCATTGCGACGATCATCGGCGAAACGTTCGACGGCTCGCAGCTTGTCCGGCCATCCGCGAAGCCGGCCACACCGATGCAGCAGACAGCGCTGGAAGTCGTCAAGCTGGCCCGGCTGCTGCCGGCGGCGCTGACGTCACCGATCGACAGCGATCCGACCGAGTTTGCACAACGCTACAATCTGCTCGCGCTCGACATCGCCAACATTTCCGAGTATCGCGGTGCCGCCGGGGCGCTGATGGACTACGCCGTCGACACCACGGTTCCCCTGGAAGGCGCCGAGAAGACCCGGATGATCGCCTACCGTCCCGCGGACGGCGGCAAGGCCCATGTCGCCATCGTGATCGGCGAGCCGGACGGAAGCGGGGCGGTGCTGGCTCGGCTTCATTCGGAGTGTTTCACCGGCGACTTGTTCGGTAGCCTTCGCTGCGACTGCGGCGATCAGCTGCGCGGCGCCGTCGCGGAAATCGAGGCGGCCGGCGGGGGCGTGCTGCTCTACTTGGCGCAAGAAGGCCGCGGCATCGGCCTGGTCAACAAGCTGCGCGCCTACAAGCTGCAAGATGACGGGTTCGATACCATCGACGCGAATGAGCAGCTCGGCTTCGGTGCCGA
>JAPPPC010000275.1 GCA_028817685.1 Rhodospirillaceae bacterium | reverse complement strand
GTCTACGACGCCCTGCTGCGCATCCCGTACGGGGAGGTGCGCACCTACGGCGACGTCGCCCGTGACATCGGGCGCCCCAAGGCGGTGCGCGCGGTCGGCGCGGCCAACGGCGCCAACCCGATCCCGCTCGTCGTGCCCTGCCATCGGGTGATCGGGTCGGACAAATCCCTGACCGGCTTCGGCGGCGGGCTGGAAACCAAATTGAAACTGCTGGCGATGGAAAATCCCACCGCCTACGGAGAAGATGCGCAAGGCGATCTGTTCGGCAGCGCCTAGACTTAACATCGAGGAACGGACGATGACGGAAACCTATACAGATACCGATCTTTACAGCCTGCCGACGGATGAGGCCGAGCAGGGCCTGCGCGTGCAGCTCGCTGCCGCCTACCGCATGGTCGATTATTACGGCTGGACCGAACAGATTTATGGTCACCTGACCGCGCGCGTGCCCGGGCCGGAGGCGCACTTCCTGATCAACCCGTTCGGTCTGAATTATGACGAGGTGACGGCCTCGAACCTGGTCAAGATCGATTGCGATGGCGAGATCGTCGAGGGCGAGCATCCCGTGAACCGGGCCGGTTTCGTGATCCATTCCGCTGTCCACATGGCCAACACCGACACCCACAAATGCGTCATGCACACGCACACCCGTGCCGGCATGGCGGTGGCTGCGGTGAAGGAGGGGCTTCAGCCGATCTCCATGGCCTCGACTGGCTTTTACGGGCAGCTCTCCTACCACGACTATGAAGGCGTCAGCTTGGACACGGACGAACGCGAGCGGCTGCTCGACGATCTTGGCGAGAACAGCGCAATGATTCTGCGCAATCATGGGCTGCTGACCACCGGCCGCACGATCCCCGAAGCGTTCCAGCGCCTCTACCGGCTGGAACGGTCCTGCCAGGTCCAGGTCGATGCGGCGGCGGCGGGTGAACTCAATTTGCTGACCGACAATGTCGCCCGCGCCTCGGCGGACGGGCTAAACACCGGCGCCACCATGCATGCCGACAAGCCGACTTTCGGCGGCCTCGAATTCGCCGCCATGATGCGCAAGATGGACAAGATCGACCCGAGCTACCGGGACTAGTCCGCCGGCGCCGCGAGGGAGGATAAGAGCGTGCCGACCGCGCGCCTGTAGTCCTCCGCCGATCTTCCCAGCGAGATCGCCAGCGCCGCCCGGTCGAACGCGGCGGAGAGCAGGTCGGCGAGCGCGTCGAGCGGCATTGTCGCGCGGTGTTCCGGTGGCAGGGCCGCGGCGAGTCCGTCCCGCAGGGTGCCGCCGCCGGTCGACCGGTCGATCTCGGCCATCTGGTTCGGCCCCAGCACGGCAGGCCCTTCCAGCAGCAGCAGACGGGTGCGGCCGGGCACCGCCATCGCGGTGAAATAGGCGTCCGAACCGGTGCGGAGTGCCTCCAGCGGTGTGTCGGGTGCCGCAGTTTCCGCGACGATTGCGTCCGCGACCGCCTGCGCTTCCGCCGTTACGACTGCGCGCAGCAAATCGCCCTTGTCTTCGAAATGATGGTATAGCGCGCCGCGGGTGACCTGCGCCGCCGCGACGATCGCCGGCGTGCCGGTCTCCGCATATCCGTTTTCCACGAAAAGCTGCCGGCCCGCGGCGATCAGCGCCGCCCGCGTGGCATCGGTGCGTTCCCGGTTGGAGCGCCGGGTCGTTTTCTCTTGCATACATACACTCTGTATGTTTATGTGATATACATACATATTGTATGTAAATGCAGAAGGGAACGAAAGCCATGAAATGCACCCAATTCTATCCCGTCCTGATGACCGGCGACGTGGCCGGTACGGTACGGTTCTACGTCGATAACTTTCGCTTCCTGCCCGTGTTCGAAAGCGATTGGTATGTCCATCTGCAGTCGTCGGAAGACGAGAGCGTCAATTTGGCCGTCATGGCGGGCGACCATGAGACGATCCCGGCCGCGGGGCGCGGGCGGACCGCGGGCCTGCTGCTGAACTTCGAAGTCGAGGATGTGGATGCGGAGCACGACCGCGCACAGGCCGCGGGTCTGCCGATCCTGCAGGAATTGCGCGACGAAGCGTTCGGTCAGCGCCACTTCATCACCCAGGATCCCAGCGGGGTGCTGATCGACATCATCACGCCGATCCCGCCCAGCGCGGAATTCCTGGCGCAGTATCAGGAAGAGGCCGCGCCCGCTTAGCCCAACAAGCCCACTTGCCTTTCCGCGCCTTTGGCCGCAGATTCGCGGGATGAAGGCGCTTAGGCAGAAACGCAAGATCATCAACCGGCTGGAGCTGACCGAGGCGGCCGTCGAACTGCTCGATCTGGGCGAACTGGAGCGGCAGTCGGCGCTGCTCGCCTGTTACCGGGCCGCGCTTGACGCCGGGTTCGCCGAAGTGCGGCGGCGGTTCGAAAAAGATCATGACGGGTCGCTGGCGGTGCAGGGCAATTGCCATTTGATCGACCAGCTGATCCGGACGATCTACGAAATCGCCGCGGACCATATCTATCCCGCCGCCAACCCGACAGCCGCCGACCAGCTTTGCATCGTCGCCTATGGCGGCTATGGGCGCGGCGAACTGGCGCCGAAGTCGGACGTCGATCTGCTGTTCGTGCTGCCCTACAAGCAGACGCCGCGCTCCGAACAGATCATCGAACACATGCTCTATATGCTGTGGGATCTGGGGCTGAAGGTCGGCCACGCGACGCGTTCGATCGACGAATGCCTGCGCCAGGCCAAGGCCGATATCACCATTCGCACCGGGCTGCTGGAAGCGCGCTATATCTGGGGCGAACAGAAACTGTTCCGCGAGCTGCGCCAGCGTTTCTGGCGCGAGGTCGTCGAAGGCAGCGAGAGCGAGTTCGTCGAGGCCAAGCTGCACGAGCGCGACGAACGCCACAAGAAGATGGGCGATTCCCGCTACGTCCTCGAACCGAACATCAAGGAAGGCAAGGGCGGTATCCGCGACCTGCAGACGCTCTACTGGATCGCCAAATATCTCTATCAGGTCGACGATGTAAGCCAGCTAGTCGAAAAAGAAGTCTTTACGTCCGAAGAAGTGGCGTTGTTCGATAAGGCGCAGATGCACCTCTGGACCGTCCGCTGCCAGCTGCACTACCTGACCGGCCGGCCGGAGGAACGGTTGACCTTCGATGTGCAGCCGCAACTCGCCGAGGCGATGCATTATCTCGACCGGGGCCGCACCCGTGGGGTCGAGCGCTTCATGAAGCATTACTTCCTGGTCGCCAAGGATGTCGGCGATCTGACGCGGATATTTTGCGCCGCGATGGAAGCGCGCCAGCAACGCCAGCGCCAGTTCCTGGCCCCGCTGTTCGGCTTGTGGAGCCGCGATATCGAGGGCTTCCCGGTGGCCAGCGGCCGCCTCGGCATCCCCGGGCCGCGGCACTTCGCGCAGAACCCGGTCGACATGCTGCGTATCTTCGAGGTCGCGCAGCGTAGCGGCCTCGACATCCACCCCGACGCGCTGCAGTCGATGACCCGGAGCCTGCGCCGCATCAACAAGAAGATTCGCGAGGACTCGGAGGCGAACCGGATCTTCCTGCGGATCCTGACCGCGGAAAAGGGGGCCGAGAGCACCCTGCGGCGGATGAACGAAGCCGGCGTGTTCGGCCGCTTCATTCCCGATTTCGGCCGCGTCGTGGCGCAGATGCAATACGACATGTACCACGTCTACACGACCGACGAGCACACGATCCGCGCCATCGGCATGTTGAGCGAGGTGGAACGCGGCGAGCTGAAGGACGAGTTGCCGGTCTCCAGCGAGATCATCCACAAGGTGCTGTCGCGCGAAGTGCTCTACGTCGCCGTGCTGCTGCACGATATCGCCAAGGGGCGCGGTGGCGACCATTCCGTGCTGGGCGCGGAGGTCGCCGAGCAGCTGTGCCCCCGCTTCGGATTCAACGAGGCGGAGACCGAGACGGTCGCCTGGCTGGTGCGCCACCATCTCGATATGAGCAGCGTCGCCTTCAAGCGGGATCTCGACGATCCCAAGACGATCATCGATTTCGTCGAGACCGTGCAGTCGCCGGAGCGCCTGCGGCTGTTGCTCTGCCTGACCGCGGTCGATATC
>JAPPPC010000315.1 GCA_028817685.1 Rhodospirillaceae bacterium | reverse complement strand
ACCACGACCTACGACGAACCCTTCCATGTTGCGCGTCGCTTCGCCTCGCTCGACCATATCAGCGGCGGCCGCGCCGGCTGGAACCTGGTGACGACGTCCAACGCGCTCGACGCGCTGAATTTCAGCCATACCGAGCATGTCGCACGCGACACGCGCTACGACCGGGCGAACGAATTCGCCGGTATCGTCAAGGGCCTCTGGGATAGCTGGGCCGATGACGCGTTTCCGCAGGACAAGGCGAGCGGCCAGTTCCTGGAACCATCGAAGGTTCAGAAGCTTGGTCACCAGGGCAAACATTTCCAGGTCGCGGGCCCGCTCAACGCGCCGCGCCCGCCGCAGGGCCATCCGGTCGTGTTTTCCGCCGGCCAGTCCGAGGCCGGCCGCGAACTGTCCGCCCGCCATGCCGACTGCATCTTCGCGATCGAGGCGACCCTGCCGGCCGGCCAGGCGCTCTACACCGACTTCAAGAACCGCCTCGCGAAATATGGACGCGAGCCGGACGATCTCAAGATTCTCGCCGGCGTTACGATCATCGTTGGTGAGACGGCGCAGCACGCGGCGGATATCGCCGGAGAGCTGGACGACCTCGTCCCGCCGGCCGTCGGCGTCGACTACCTGTCCAAGATGACCGGCCTGAACATGAAGGAATACCCGGTCGACGGTCCGATGCCCGACTGGCCAGACGGACATCACGGCCCGACCGGCATCGCCAACGCCATCGTCGAAGTCGCGCAGAAGGACGGCCTGACCGTGCGCGAGACCTACAAACGCATCCTGCCGCAAATGGCGGGCAACATGTTCACCGGCGACCCCGGACAGGTCGCCGATGTGATGGAAGAATGGTATCGCGGCAAGGGCTGCGACGGCTTTATGGTCGCCGCCCCTGTCGTCCCCACAGGCATGGAGCGCTTCGCTCGCCTGGTCATTCCGGAGCTGCAGCGCCGCGGCCTGTTCCGCACGGAATATGAAGGCCAGACCCTGCGCGAAAATCTCGGCTTGAAACGGCCGGTGCGGCAGATTGTGGAATAGAGTACGCAATAGGCCGCACGGGTCTTGTTCTCAATGCGCCTATCCGGCGAAAACCGGACCTCCGTCGCATGTCTGCCGCTACTCTTTAGCCCAGATCGCCGATATCGGTGTTGAAGTGAATTGCGATGAGCTTGCTAAATCGTTTTGTTGTCTCGTGTTGATCGGAACAGGAAGCATCACCGATGCTAAAGACGTACAATCGCTACGCCTATTCGGGCATCCTGAATCGCCAAGATTACGATTGGCCGGACAACCGCCGGCTGGCCGTCTATATCGGCCTCAACCTCGAGCACTTTGCGTTCGGCGAGGGGCTGGGCGCGCAACTCGCACCCAGCGGGCAGCCGGACGTTCTCAATTTCGGTTGGCGGGATTATGGCAACCGGGTGGGCGCCTGGCGCATGCTGGAACTGTTCGAAGATTTGCAGTTCCCCGCCTCCGTGCTGGTGAACAGCAGCCTCTACGATTACTGCCCGGATTTGATCGAGGCATTCCGGACGCGGGGTGACGAAATTGTCGGGCATGGCCGGACCAACGCGGAACGCCAGGGTGATTTCGACGCCGTGGCGGAGCGCCAATTGATTGCGGATACGACAGCCGCAATCGAAGCTCATGCAGGCGCGCCGCCGCGGGGTTGGCTCGGGCCGTGGATTTCGGAGAGCGCCGACACGCCGGATTTGTTGAGCGAAGCCGTTTACCGCTATCTGCTGGACTGGTGTTCCGACGATCAACCTTTCTGGATGAAGACCCGGCACGAGCCACTTCTCGCGGTGCCCTATCCGCAGGAGATAAACGACATTCCGGCAATCGCGGTTCGGCGCGCCAGCGCGGCGGCCTTCGCCGACATGATTATCGACAATTTCGACGAGATGAAGGACCAATCGTCGCGGCAGCCGCTGGTGATGGGAATCGCCTTGCACGCCTATATCGTCGGGCAGCCCTTCCGGCTACGCCACCTGCGGCGGGCCCTCCGCCATATCGTCGACAATTGCGACGACACCGTCTGGTTGACGACGGCGGGCGATATCGCAACGCACGCTGCAGGCTTGCCCGACGGCACTGTTCCTTAAATGTGCAGGCCGAGTCCAAGCCTGACGTAAATCGGTGCAATCGTGGTGCGGCTGCCGTGTTTTTAGGCATCTGGCCGGTCTGTTCGGCTGTCTGCGGCACAGAAAACCAACGGGACCCCAAGAATCCGAGTTGGCACGCGAATTGCCATTGAGTCGGCAATCGGACAGGCGCTGTCCGCTCAAATCACACAAGCAGGATTAAGGGGATCGAGAATGGAAAGACGTTCGTTTCTGAAGAAAGGCGCGATCGCCGCAGCCGGCGTCGGTACCGCCGCCGTCGCGGCACCGGCCGTCGTCCACGCCAAGGATAAGTTCGAATGGAAGATGACGACGGCGTTTCCGCCCGGCGTGCCCTTCTATTCCACGGGACCGGGATCGCTCGCCGACCTGACCAGCTGGATCAAGACGATTTCCGGCGGCCGGCTCGATATCCAGCACTTCCATGCGGGAGAACTGGTCCCGGCATTCGAGGGATTCGATGCAGCCTCGAGCGGGACGCTGGAAGTCAACGCCTGGGTCTCCTATTTCGGTGCCGGCAAGGTTCCGGCGGCGCAGTTTTTCGGCGCCGTCCCCTTTGGCATGAGCTTCCAGGGGCCAGAATGCGTGGTTCTATCACGGCGGCGGCATCGACCTTTGGCATGAGGTCTACGAGCCCTACGATCTGGTCGCCTTTCCCTGCGGGAACACCGGCGTGCAAATGACCGGCTGGTTCAAGAAGGAGATCAACTCTCTTGCTGACCTTAAGGGACTGCGTCTGCGCATCCCCGGCCTGGCCGGCAAGGGCTACGCGAAGATGGGCGTCGACGTGAAGCTGTTGCCCGGTGGTGAAATCTTTCCGGCGCTGGAACGCGGCGTGATCGATGCCGCGGAATGGGTCGGACCGGCGCAGGACAAGCGTCTGGGCCTCAACAAGGCCGCGAAGTACTACTACACGACCGGCTGGCATGAACCGACCACGGTAACCGAGTTCGCGATCAACAAGGCGGCCTGGAACAGCCTACCGAAGGATTTGCAGCAAACCGTGATGACAGCTTGCGCGGCGGCCAACATGGTGGCGCACTCCTGGTCGGAAGCCAACAATGCACAAGCTTTCGAAGAGTTCATCAACACCGGTACGGAAGCCCGCGTGCTGCCGGACGATGTCATCGCCGGGCTGAAAAAGGCGATGGACGGCGTCTATGAAGAGCTGGCGAGCAAGGACCCTGTCTTCAAGAAGGTCATGGAATCCTACTTCTCCTTCAAGAAGACGCACGACAAGTGGGCGCGTATGAGCGAAGGTGTCTGGCACGCCAAGCTTCGCAACGCCTAAACAGAGGTATCATTCTTCTGTTGAAGAAACTCGCAGACCGGTTGGAAGCGGTCACCGACCTGTTCGGTCAGGTGGCCGCTTTCGCCACTTTGGCACTCGTGCTTCTGGTGGCGAGCAACGTGTTACTGCGCTACTTCTTCCGGGCCGGATCGGTTTGGAGTCAGGAGCTGGAGTGGCACTTGCTCGCACCGATCGCGCTGCTGGGGATTCCCTATGCGCTGATGCAGGGCGACTATGTCCGGGTCGATGTGCTGTATGACCGCTTTTCGGATCGGACGCGTCTCATCCTGGATATCCTGGCGGGGCTTGTTGGCATGACCGTGGCCCTCCTGCTGCTCAAATTCGCGATCCCCTATGTCGAGAAGTCCTGGATCAATGGGGAAGGTTCGCCCGATCCGGGCGGCCTGCCGGCGCGGTACATTCTGAAGGCGGTTTTGCCGATCGGGTTCCTTGCGCTGTTCCTGCAGCAACTGGCCTTCACCATCCTCAATTTCCTTCGGCTGACCGGCTCCGGCGAACCGGCCCGCGAAGACAACGCCACCTAAGAGCGAAGACCGCGGAAGAGGCGCATGACCGGCAACGAGTGGCTAGCGATCGGAATGATCGTCTCTTTTTTCGTCATGACGTCGATCGGCGTCCCGGTGGCGATCGGCATCGCCCTGTCGGGTTT
>JAPPPC010000063.1 GCA_028817685.1 Rhodospirillaceae bacterium | reverse complement strand
CTCGTCGCCGCCGATGATGGGCCGATGCCGCAGACCGAGGAGCAGATCGCAATCCTCGATCTGTTAGGCGTGTCGGTCGGTGCGGTGGCGCTGACCAAGATTGACCGGGTCGCCCCTGAGCGGGCGCTGGAAGCGATGGAGGAAATCGAACTGCTGGTCGATGGCACCACCTTAGAGGCCGCGCCGGTATTCCCGGTTTCCAGTATCACCGGCGAAGGTATTCCGGATTTGCGCGCGCATCTTGAAAACCAGGCACAGGCGATTGCGGCACGGTCAGATGCGGGTAATTTCCGCCTCGCCGTGGACCGAACCTTCACGATCGCGGGCGCCGGGCTTGTCGTGACGGGCACGGTCTATGCGGGCCAGGTATCGATCGGCGACCGGCTGGTGCTGTCGCCCGCTGGATTGCCCGTACGGGTGCGCGGAATACACGCGCAAGACCGGCAATCGGAAGCCGGGCAGGCGGGCGAGCGCTGTGCCCTCAATATCACCGGGGCGGAGATCGACAAAGACACGGTGCATCGCGGTGACTGGGTGTTGGCAGAAAATGCGCATGCGCCGACTAAGCGGGCCGATGCAATGATCCGCATTTTGAATTCGGAGCCCCGATCGTTCCGGCACTGGACACCAGTACATCTGCATCTGGCGGCGGCGGCGGCGACGGGCCGGGTCGCGATCCTGGAGGGCGGGTCCATTCCGCCGGGCGAGACGGGACTGGTGCAGCTGGTCTTGGACGAGCCGATTGGCGCCCTAGCGGGCGACCGGTTCATCCTGCGCGACCAGTCGGCGCGACGGACCATTGGCGGGGGGCGGATCATTGATCCGTTTTCGCCGGCGCGCGGCCGGGCCCGGCCGCAGCGCTTGGCACTGGTGAATGCCATGGCGCAACCGGAACCGGCGAAAGCGTTGGACGCGGTTCTGGCGCAGACGCCCGGCGGGGTCGACCTGAATCGATTTGCCCAAGCCCGCAATCTGGCACCGGACGAAGCCGAGGCATTGTGGGAATCGGTTGATATGGTGCGGCTCGGCGGCGCGCGGGACGCGGTCGGTATCGAACGGGCAGCCTGGGATGGGTTACGCGACTCGATTGTCGAAGCGCTGCGCGCCTGGCATCAGGCGCGGCCGGACCAACCGGGTCCCGAGGAAGAGCGGTTGCGCCGGACCTTGCCGCGAGCGACCGCGCAAGCAGTCTTTAGCGCGGCGTTACTCGACCTGCTGAGCGAGAAACGGATCGCGCGTGACGGGGTGTATCTGACATTACCGGGGCATCGTGCGGTCTTCTCCGATGCGGATTCGGCGCTCTGGGAGAAGGTTGAACCGATGTTGAGCGAGTACGGGCTGCGGCCGCCCCGCGTACTGGAAATCGCTGAGGAAGTAGGACTTGATGGGCGCGCGACCGAACGGTTTCTAGCCCGCATGGCGCGCGCGGGGATGGTCGCACGAGTCGCTGATAACCGGTTCTTTCTGCCGGAAACCCTACTGGAATTGGCGTTAATCGCCGAAGAAATGGTTAAAACGGCGCCGGACGGAAGCTTTTCAGCAGGTGCCTATAACAAGCGTTCAGGTCTGGGGCGAAACTTGGCTATCCAGTTGCTCGAGTTCTTCGATAAACGA
Source organism: Rhodospirillaceae bacterium (assembly GCA_028817685.1). Lineage (GTDB taxonomy): Bacteria > Pseudomonadota > Alphaproteobacteria > UBA8366. The sequence continues at coordinate 2,481 of JAPPPC010000063.1, read as the reverse complement.
GGATTCTCCCAGCGGTCCGGCGAGGGACGCAAATTGATCGCGGGCGCGCGGGAAATTTTCGGCTAAAGACCCGAGAGAAGAACCGTGAGGGGCCGGGGCGCCGGATTTGCGGAAGCGGCGCAACAGTTTTCCGATTGATTTGGGCGTGCACCACCTGGCTTGCGCTTCGCGTTTCTCCTGCTCCAACAGGTCGCTGACGACCGCCGAGATAACGCGCCGCTGGTCACCCAACGAAAGCGCTAGGTCGCCTGAGGCCACTTGATTTTCGATGAGCGTTTTGACCCGCGGCCAAAGGCGGCGCGCGGCATCCATATCGTCGTACGCCCAGGTAACGGATTCGTGTGCGTGGCGCATTGTCGGTGTTCTGCCCCAGATACTTAATTACTTCGAGTACTATAAATAAAAATTCTCCCAATGTCAAATAATGGTTACTTTAATATTATATTAATGTAAATATTAATTATTTGTATTTAAACTATACTTAATTGTAAAAATGTTTATTTCAAATTTAGATAAAATTTAATCGGAATTTTCGTGGGAAAAAGGTTAATTCCCTGTGACCGGGGTCACTGAAATGGGCCGGCGCAAACGGTACAAAGAGGCTACCAAGACCGAGCACACCGGTCTTTCCTTTCCTCCCTCCCACCGGGTCGCGACCTCCCATCGCGGCCCGGGCCCATTTCTGGGTTATCGTCTGTGTTTAGTGGCCGGCGAGGACCGCGTCGGCGATTTTCTCCGACGTCATGATCGTCGGAATATTGGTGTTGGCGCACGGAACGCGCGGCATCACTGAGGCATCGCAGACCCGAAGCCCGTCAATACCGCGCACCCGGCCAGCCGGGTCGGTGACTGCCATGGGATCGTCTTCGCGGCCCATCTTGCAGGTGCAGGAGGCGTGCCAGGTGCCGGTGACCGTGCGCCGGATATAGGCCTCGAGTGCGTCGTCGTCGGAAAGCAGGGTCTCCAGATCGTCGCCTTCCGTCAGCACCGACTGGATCAGATTCGACCGCAGCCAGGCGGGCCCGTCGAGCAGACGGCCCACGATATTGGTGATGACCTTATTGCGCGTCGTCACCACGCCGACCTTGCGCACCCGTTCGCTGTAACTCGATGGGAATGTGTCGCTGGTGGCCTGTTGCATCAGCGGATTGGCGTAGACCTGTACCAGCATATGGAAGCAGGCCATCAACCGGTCGAGATCGCGGCGGTCGGACAGCATGTTGAACTCGACGGTCGGTTCTTCCCGCCAGTCGGCGGTGTTGAGCTGCACCTGGCCGGTCGAATAGGATTTGTTGACCCAGGCCAGGAAGGATCCGAGCCGGTCGCCGACCGCGTGCCAGGCGGATTTTGTGACGCAGACGGCGAACATGTCGCCCGCCGGACAGTCGCCAAGCCCGGAGGAATACCGCAAGCCGACATGGATATGCCGGCGCGTCTTCGGATCGAGACGCGCAAAGGGATGCAGATAGGCCGACACGGCGATTGCCGGGTGTTCCATGAGGTTCTGGCCGACACCCTCGCGCGCCACCCGGACGTCGATGCCCTTATCCTTCAAATGGCCGACCGGACCGATACCGGCACGCAGCAGCATCGCCGGCGAGTGCAGCGCGCCGGAACAGAGGATAATTTCTTTCGCATGCACCGTCATTTCGCGGCCTTTGCTCTCGGTAACCACTCCGGTCGCTTTTGTGCCGTCGAAGAGGATCTCCTTTACCCGCGTTTCGGTGCGCAGTTCCAGGTTTTCGCGCAGCCTGGTGCCCGGGTCGAGATAGCCGATCGCAGCGGACACCCGCCGGTCGTAGACATTGGAAATCGTGAGCGGAAAATAGCCGTCGCGGAAGGCTCCGTTCTGATCCTCGATATAATCGAACCCGACCGATTTGAATCCTTCAGCGGAAGCGTGCGCAAAGTCCGACCAGAGGTCCTGAAAAATGCGGCGGATCGGGATGCGGCCTTCGTTGCCATGGAACTCGCCTTCGAAATCCATGTCGCGCCCGAGCTTGCGGAAATAGGGCAGCACGGAGTTCCAGTTCCAGCCGGTGGCCCCCATCGCATCCCAATCGTCATAGTCGTGTGGCGCGCCGCGATTGGCGAGCTGTCCATTGATGCTGGACCCGCCCCCAAGTACCCGGGCTTGCTCGTACTTCCTCAGGGGCGGCCGTGATTCGTCGGGGTTGTTGTGCGAAACGGGCTGCAGGTGAACCTTGAGGTCGTTCCAAATGAACCGCGGGTTGAAATAGGCGGTGCCGGGATAGCTGTCGAGGATCTCGGCCGGCACGTCACCATGCGGCGTGTCGATTCCGGCTTCCAGCAGCAGGACCTTGTTTGCGCTCTTTGCGGAGAGGCGGTTGGCCATCACCGAACCTGCCGCACCGCCGCCGACGATGATGTAGTCGTAACTCATGCTTGCGCTCCCGGCCCTGGTCTTTTCTTGTCTCCTGACGCGTCATCAGAGTCGAAACGGAACGGTGTGCGGAGATT
>JAPPPC010000617.1 GCA_028817685.1 Rhodospirillaceae bacterium | reverse complement strand
CGCTGGCGAGCGCGTCCCCGCCGAAGCCAGCTTGCGACCGTTTTACGATCCGACGAGCGCGCGGGTGAAGGTGTAGGTCAACACAGCCGAAATCACTCCAGCGTGTCACCCCGGACTTGATCCGGGGCCCAGCCCTGAAACTTCGGTTCCCGTGCCGTCAACACACCGTCAGCGCAACCTGGGTCCCGGATCAAGTCCGGGACGACAGGTCGGTGCAGGTCCCTACCTATTCGTCGGCATCGTGAACTGCGCGCCTTCCTTGATGCCGCTGGGCCAGCGGGCGGAGATCGTCTTCATCTTGGTGAAGAAGTTGATCGACTGGGGCCCATGCATCTGGGTGTCGCCGAACTTGGAGCGTTTCGAGCCGCCGAAATGATGGAAGGCCATCGGCACCGGGATCGGCACGTTGATGCCGATCATGCCGACATCCACCTGGTCGCTGAAAGTACGCGCCGCGTCGCCGTCGCGGGTGAAGATCGCCACGCCGTTGGCGTATTCGTGGCCGTTCACCATCTCGACCGCACTGTCGAAACTGTCTGCCCGGGCGACCGACAGGACCGGGCCGAAGATCTCATCCTTATAGATCGACATGTCCGTGGTGACGTTGTCGAACAGGGTACCGCCGACGAAGAACCCGTCCTCATAACCTTGCAGGCTCGCGCCGCGACCATCGACGACCAGGTTCGCACCAGCCTCGACGCCTTGGTCGATATAGCCCTCGACCCGCTCTTTGGCCTGCGCCGTGATCAGCGGGCCCATGTCGGCCGCCGGGTCGTTATACGGGCCGATCTTGAGGGTACGAACCCGCGGCTCGAGCCTCTTGACCAACTCGTCCGCCGTATCCTGGCCGACCGGCACGGCGACGGAAACCGCCATGCAGCGCTCGCCGGCCGAGCCGTAGCCCGAGCCCATCAGCGCGTCGACCGTCTGGTCCATATCCGCGTCGGGCATGACGATCAGATGGTTCTTCGCACCGCAGAAGGACTGCACCCGTTTGTTGCGCGCGGTACCCGCCTGATAGACGTACTCGCCGACCAGGGTCGAGCCGACGAAGCTGATCGCCGGCACGTCGGGATGTTCGATCAGCGCGTCGACGGCTTCCTTATCGCCGTTCACCACGTTCCAGATACCGTCCGGCAGGCCGGCTTCCTTCCACAGCTCCGCCAGCATCAGCGGCGCGCCCGGATCGCGTTCGGAGGGCTTGTTGATGAAGGCGTTGCCGCAGGCGATCGCCATTACGCCCATCCAGCAGGGGATCATCACCGGGAAGTTGAACGGGGTGATGCCGCCGACGACGCCGACCGCCTCGCGCATCGAATAGGTGTCGATGCCGCCGCCGACATTCGTCGACAGTTCGCCCTTCAAGAGATGCGGGATGCCGCAGGCGAATTCCGTCACGTCGAGGCCGCGCTGGATCGATCCCTTGGCGTCCTCGATCGTCTTGCCATGCTCGCGGCCGACGATCTCGGCCAGCTCATCCGTGTGCTTCATGACCAGTTCGCGGAACTTGAAGATCACCGCGGCCCGCCGCGGCGCCGCCGTCGCTTCCCATTCCGGTTGCGCGGCCAAGGCGGCCTGGACGGCATTGTCGACTTCCTGCGCCGAGGCGTACGGACACAAGGCCTGGACCTCGCCCGTTGCCGGATTGAACACGTCGCCTTCGCGGCCGCTGGTGCCGTTTACCCGCGCACCGTTGATGAAATGATAAAGCTGTTCCGCCATTTTTCTTTCCCTGTGAGTTTTGTCCTCAGCCTCGCCTAGTAGGCGCTGATGACATCGCGGATGGTTCCGATCATCCGCTCGATATCCTTTTCTTCCGAAACGAAAGGCGGCGCGATCAGGATCGAGTCGCCCGTCACCTTCGTGAAGACGCCGACCTTGTAGAGATCTTTGACCGCCCCGGCGCCGCGCGCGCCCGGCGTGCCGTCCTGCGCCGCCAGATCCACCGCCGCCAGCATGCCGATGCCGCGGATATCCGTCACCACGCCGACATCCTGCAGGGAGAAGACCTGATCGAGGAAGAAATCCTCCATCGCCGCCGACTTGTCGAACAGACCTTCGCGTTCGTAGATGCCGAGCGCCGCGATGCCGGCCGCGCAAGCCGCCGGATGCGCCGTGTAGGTGTAGCCGTGATAGAACTCGATACCCTTCTCCGGCCCGGCTTCGGTGATCGTCTTGTAGACCTTGTCGCTGACCGCGACGCCACCCATCGGGATCGCGCCGTTGGTCAAGGCTTTCGCCATCGTCATGATGTCCGGCTCGACGCCGAAGCGTTGCCCGGCGAACGCCGTGCCCATGCGGCCGAAGCCGGTGATGACCTCATCGAAGATCAGCAGGATGCCGTTCGCGTCGCAAATCTCGCGCAGCCGTTCCAGATAGCCTTTCGGCGGCACGTAGCAGCCGATCGACCCGGCGACCGGCTCGACGATGCAGGCCGCGATCGTGTCGCCGCCATGCAGGTCGCAGAAGCGCTGCAGATCGTCCGCCAGTTCGACGCCGTTCTCCGGTTGGCCCTTGCTGAACCGGTTCTCTTCCAGCCAGGTGTGGCGCAGATGCACGACGCCGGGCACGCCGAGCCCATACATTTCGCGGTTCCGCACCATGCCGCCGACGGAGAAGCCGGCGAAATTCACGCCGTGATAGCCGCGCTCGCGCCCGACCAGCCGCATCCGCTGTCCCTCGCCCGTGGCGCGGTGATACAGCAACGCGATCTTCAGCGCCGTCTCGACGGCCTCGGAGCCGGAATTGGCAAAGAAGACATAATCCAGATCGCCCGGGGTGATCCGGCTGATCTGCCGGGCCAGTTCGAACGCTGCGGGATGGCCATGGTTGAAGGACGGGATATAGGCCAGTTCGAGCATCTGCTCGTGCACCGCCTCGGCGATCTCCGGCCGGCTTTGCCCCGCGGGCGAGCAGAACAGGCCGGACACGGCGTCGATCAGCTCGTGCCCCTCATGGCTCGTGTAGTAGAGGCCTTTCCCTTCAACGACCAAGCGCGGGTCGCGTTTGAAGTCCTTGTTCGCCGTGAATGGCAGCCAGAAATTTTCCAAATCGTTGGTCGGGTAACGCATGGCATGTCTCCGTAATCGCCGGGCAGTCAAATGGCCGCCCGAAGTTCTGCCAGTTCCATAGCAGATATTGCAAGCGGGCCGCGACTCTTAAGCGCAACTCCCGGGAGCGCTAGATTTCTTCGCCTTCGAACCAGTTGCGGCCGTCGCGGTCCTCGATCTCGACGACCCAGAGGTCCGGATCGCGATCGACCTGACGTGCGATATAGGCGTCGGCCTCCGCCTCGGGCGCCAACGTCCCGTCGAGCGCGGAGAGCCAGCCCAGCCGGCCATCCAGATCGCGCACCTGGGTCAAAACCTTGCAGCCCTCGCCCAAGGTGTTGATCTTGACCAACACCATGCCGCGCTCCCGGTCGCCGCGCCGCACGACGAAGGCCGGGATGGTCGCCACGGCGCAGCGCCGAAGATGCGCCTGCACCCAGTATTCGGTCTTGATCCGCGCCGGCATCGCGTCACCGGGCCCGGGGGTGCGCCGCGCGGTATTCGGCCAGCAGATGGGAGTCCTCGACCTCGGTATAGCGTTGCGTCGTCGACAGGGAGGCGTGCCCCAGCAATTCCTGGATCGACCGAAGGTCGCCGCCACCGGCCAGCAGGTGCGTCGCGAAGGAATGCCGTAGCGCGTGCGGCGTCGCCGTCTCCGGCAGACCGAGCCAGCCGCGCACGACCCGCATCTGGCGTTGCGCCACGGCGGGGTTTAGCGGACCGCCCCGCACGCCACGGAACAGCGGGGCATCCGGCGCCAGCCGCAGCGGGCAGGCCGCGACATAGGCATCGATCGCCTGACGTACCGCCGGCAGGACCGGCACCATGCGTTCTTTCGACCCTTTACCGATAACGGTCAGCACATCGCCTTCCGGCGCGTCGGCGCGAGTCATGCCGAGCGCCTCGGAAATGCGCAGCCCGCAGCCATAGAGCAGCGTGAACAGAGCGATATCACGCAACCCGACCCAGGGCTCCTCCGCCAATTCACCGATCTGATCGACGACGGCAGCGGCGTCCGGCGCGGAGAGCGGCTAGGGCACAGATTGCGGCA
>JAPPPC010000571.1:453-4103 GCA_028817685.1 Rhodospirillaceae bacterium | reverse complement strand
GTCGTAGCGCTCGGCGATGCTTCGCACCGTCTCGAAATTACCCATCTTGGTGCAAATCGTGACCAAGGTCCCGACCCCGGCGCGGCCCGCCCGCGCGACGACCTCGTCGAGATCGCCGTCGCGCTCGTGATAGTCGAGATGGCAGTGGCTATCGACGTACACCGTATTAGTCCTCCACCGTATCAGTCCTCATCCGCCACGAAACGCGGGAAGACCGGTGTGGGTTTCGGCAGCCCCTGCCCCGGTTTCAAGACGCTGTCCAGACTGTCGAAGCCGCGCGCGTCCTCCGGCACGGAAAGCTGATCGAGAATCTTGGCGCAGGCATCCGGCATGAAGGGCTGCACGAACAGCGCCACCCGGCGGATCGTTTCCGCCAAGGTGTAGAGCACGGTCGCCATGCGTGCCGGATCGGTCTTGCGCAAGGCCCAGGGCGCCTGTGCGTCCACATAGCGGTTGGCGTCGCCGATTACCGCCCAGATCGTGCCGAGCGCGGTATGGAATGCCTGTTCGTCCATCGAAGCGCGCAGCGACTCCAACAAGCTATTTGCCTTGTCCATCAAGGCGGTGTCGGCCGCATCGAATGTGCCGTGTTCGGGCACCTTCGCGTCGCAGTTCTTGTTGACCATCGACAGGACGCGTTGGCACAGATTGCCGAGATCGTTCGCCAAATCGCCATTCATACGGTGCGTCATAGCGGCATGCGAAAAATCGCCGTCATTGCCGAAGGGCACTTCGCGCAGCAGGAAATAGCGCACCGGATCGAGCCCGTAGGTCTCCACCAGCTGCAGCGGGTCGATCACATTGCCAAGCGACTTGGAGATCTTCTCGCCTTCATTGGTCCACCAACCATGGGCGTAAACCCGCTTCGGCGGCTGGACGCCGGCGGCCATCAGGAAAGCCGGCCAATAGACGGCGTGGAAGCGCACGATATCCTTGCCGACCATATGCAGGTCGGCCGGCCAGAATTTCTGGAACATGTCGCTGTCGCAGTCCGGATAGCCGACCGCCGTGGCGTAATTGGTCAGCGCGTCGAGCCAGACATACATGATGTGGTCGTCATCGTCCGGCACCGGTACGCCCCACTTGAAGGTCGTGCGCGACACGGACAGATCCTTCAGCCCGCCTTTCACGAAACTGATGACCTCGTTCCGGCGCGTCGCCGGGCCGATAAAGTCGGGATTGGCCTCGTAGAACTCGAGCAGCCGGTCCTGCCATTCCGACAGTTTAAAGAAATAGCTCGGCTCTTCGACCCATTCGACTTCGGCGCCCGACGGCGCCACCCGCGTCCCGTCTTCGCGCTTTTCGAGCTCGCCTTCCGTGTAAAACGCCTCGTCCCGCACCGCGTACCAACCGGCATAGGAACCGAGATAGATGTCGCCGGCCTCCAGCAACGCTTTCCATATCGCCTGAGAGGCGCGGATATGGCGGTCTTCCGTGGTGCGGATGAAGTCGTCGTTCGAGAAATTCAGCGCCGCGGGAAGGGAACGGAAGGTTTCGGACACCCGGTCGGTGAAATCTTTCGGCGAGACACCGGCGTCGGCCGCCGCCTTTTCGACCTTCTGGCCGTGTTCGTCGGTGCCGGTCAGGAAATGAACGTCGTACCCGTCGAGCCGCTTGAACCGGGCCAGCACATCGCAGGCCAGGGTCGTATAGGCATGCCCGATATGCGGCGAGTCGTTGACGTAATAGATCGGGGTCGTGATGTAGTAGGCCTTCGCCATGTCGTCCTCGGCCCATGCAGGCATGTTTTCAGGGTTTTACAGCCGCCTGCAAGGAGAGGAAAGCGCTGACGACGACTTGCTTACGGTCGAGATTGGCGCTATCCGCTTGTGCCAGCAAGCGGCTGACCTTTTCCCACACCGCCAGATTTTGCGCAAGACGCGCGGCACCGCCGAATTGTGCGGCAGCTTCCGCCTCACCCGGCACGATCTCTTCAAGTTGCAGGCCGCTGGCGGAACTGCGCACCAGTTTGGACAGCCAGTCCGATAACATTCGTGTGAAGGTTTCGAAGGCGGGCCCGTTACCCGCCCGCGCGAGACGGTCGCCCAACGCGTGCACCGCCTCGATATTCAGCGCCGTGATGTTGCCAAGCAGTTTGACCATCTCGCGATACAGGGCCAAGCCGCCGGCTTCCGACAAGGCGACAGCCTCGCCCACCGAGCCTCCGGCCAGTCCGGCGAGCATTGCCCGTTCATGCTCCTCGAGCTCGGGTTGATGGGCCGCCAGCAATTCCATCACGACGTCTCGTGCAAGCGGTTGCAGCGGCAGCATGCGGCAACGCGAACGGATCGTTGGCAGTAGCCGGCCCGGCGCGTGACTTACCAACAGGAAAACGGTCGCCGGCGGCGGCTCTTCCAGCATTTTGAGGATCGCGTTTGCCGCGGCCCGGTTCATTTCGTCCGCGGCATCGACGATGACGACGCGCCAGGCCCCCTCGCCCGGCGTGAGCCGTAGGAATTCGGTGGCGTGCCGGACATCCTCAACGACGATCTCGGTGCGCAAGTTCTTGGTCGACGGGTTCGGCGTGCGTTCCACGGTGAACAGATCGCTGTGCCCGCCCGAGGCCACCCGGCGGAACACGGGATCGTCTTCATCCATCGCCATTGATACGGGGGCGTCGCCGAACAATCCCCCGCCCTGCGCGTCACCGCCGGCGAGAAGATAGCGGGCAAACCGGTAGGCCAAGGTCGCCTTCCCGATGCCGCGCGGCCCGGCAAGTATCCAGGCATGCGCCAGCCGCCCCGATTGCGCTGCCTCGAGCAAAACGGTTTCGGCGGCTTCATGGCCTTTCAGTGATGGGTTCTCACGCGGTGTCAGAGGAGCGGCGTCACTCATGGGAAACCTACACCAAGTCTGTCTGTCACAGCGCGCCGGACTTCTTGCTGTACCGCGTCGATCTCCTGCGTGGCGTCGATCACCACGCAACGGTCCGGTTCCCGCGCCGCGATGTCGAGAAAGCCGTCCCGTAAACGCTGATGAAAACCGTCCGCCATCCGCTCATACCGGGTCTCGTCGCCGCCGCGTGACCCGGCCCGCGTCAATCCTGTCTCAACCGGCAAGTCGAGGATCAAGGTAAGGTCGGGTTTCAGGCCGCCGATCGCCAACCCATGCAATGTTTCAATAGGCTCTCGGCCCAGACCATGTCCGTACCCTTGGTAGGCCATCGTCGAATCCGCGAAACGATCGCAGACGACCCAGTCACCACGGTCCAATGCGGGGCTTATCAGGCGTTCAACGTGATCACGGCGGGCGGCGTAGTGCAAAAGCGCCTCTGAAACCGAATCCCAACGATCCGTCGCCCCTTCGACCAACAACCGGCGAACCTGCTCCGCGCCCTCGGAACCGCCCGGCTCCCGCGTCACAATGACGGTCTCTCCGACTGCCTCCAATGCGGTCGCGAGCATTCGAAGGTTGGTGGACTTTCCGCCCCCCTCCCCGCCTTCGAATGTCACGAACCGGCCCGGCATCTTAAAGTTTGCCGCCCCAAACGAGATAACGCAGCGCTTCGCCCAACCGCCCGACCGGTCCCAATTGCGGCACGTCGGCACCGGCGTAGAGCGGGATTTCCATCTTGTCCGTGTCTGGCGCCGTGACCACAAGCGTCGCGATCTGTGTGCCGGCCTTGATCGGCGCCGGAACAGGTTCTTCGT
>JAPPPC010000571.1:0-443 GCA_028817685.1 Rhodospirillaceae bacterium | reverse complement strand
ATGCCGAGCGATAGGAGTGCCTGCATTGTTCTGTGCCTTAAATGGTTCTTCGTAGCTGACGGCGACTTTCATCTTCGACCGGGATTTGCGCGGGATGGTGATGACGAGCTTGTCCTTGATCAGAAGCGGAACGCTGTCCGCTTCGCCCAACCACACAGGGACGTCGGCAATTTTCTCGCCCGCTTCGAACAGGGCGTAATTGTTCCAGGTTCGGAAGCCCCAATCGATCAACCGTTCGCTGCCCGCCGCGCGCGCCTTGACCGATGAAAACCCGTTGGCGACGACGATAAGACGCCGATTGTTGCGTTTGGCCGACGCCGTGAGACCATAGCCAGACGCCTGAGTGTGTCCGGTCTTCAGACCGTCTGCGCCCATGTTCTTGTACAGCAGCGGGTTCCGATTGCTCTGTTTGATATTGTTGTATTTAAAAGATAATTCCGAAT
>JAPPPC010000645.1 GCA_028817685.1 Rhodospirillaceae bacterium | reverse complement strand
AAACGCTGGTGCAGCTATCAAGTCTGCTGGAATGCCTTCAAGCGGATTGCCGCGGATCATTCTGCCGACGAAAAGGCCGATCTGTTCGCCGGGGCCGCGGTGCGGGCCTATAGGATGGAAGAGGTGATCGGCTGATGGCGAGTCAGGCGGCTGAATTCGACGCGGTGGCTTACGCGCAGCGGGAATTGGTGCCGCTGCTCAAGCAGATCATCGCCGCGACGGCAGCGGAAGGCCAAACCGATCAAACCTTCTACTTCCAGAATCTGCTGGAGGGTATCGGTCAGGCGACGCATGAGGGCGATCTGATCGAGGTTTTCTTCAACCTGTCCGCGGCGAACTTCATGGGATTCGACTACGCGATGCCTGTCGTGGTCCTGCTCGACCAACTTTTGGAAACGGCCGAACTGCTCTCGGAATCGCAGGTGGTGCCCCTTGCGGAGAAGCACTGAGTTTTAGAGACTCTGCGCCGCTGCTGCGCGCATCGGAAATCAAGACATCGGAAAGGAAAATCACATGGCAATGGACGACCGCACCCCGATCATCGTCGGCGTCGCACAGGTGGAACAGCGCGAGGACGACCCCGCCGCATCGCGGGAGCCGCTCGACCTGATGGTCGAGGCGGTGGAGAAGGCGGGCGCCGATTGCGGCAATCCGCAGATTTTGCAGCAGGCGGATTCGGTGCGCGTGATCCGCGGCATCTGGGGCTATGGCAATCCTGCGCGACAGGTCGCCGAACGGATCGGCGCCAGCGGTGCGGAGACAGGCTTGACCTCGCTTGGCGGCAACTATGTGCAGGCGATGACCAATCGCAGCTTCCTCGACATCCAGTCCGGGGAGCGCGAGATCGTTATCGTGACCGGCGGCGAATGCGGCCGCACACAGGCGCGGGCGCGCAAGGCTGGCTTGGAGCTCGCCTGGAACCCGCTGACCCGTGAGCCCGGCGCCAGCCCAACGACGGTCGACGATGGGGATGCGCCGGAAATGTTCCTCGGCAGCAGTAAGGTTACGCGGCACGAGGCGGAGATGAAGCGCGGTATCCAACTGCCGATCCAGTTCTACCCGATGTTCGAGACCGCCCTGCGCCATGCCAACGGCGAGTCGGTCGACGGTCATCTGAAGCGGGTCTCGGAGCTGTGGGCCGGCTTCAACAAGGTCGCGGTGGACAATCCGAATGCCTGGATCCGCAAGCCGATCAGCGCCGAGGACATCCGCACCCCGTCGCCGGCGAACCGGCCGATCTCCTACCCCTATACCAAGCTGATGAACTCCAACAACAGCGTCGACCAGGGCGCGGCCTTGATCCTGACCTCGGTCGGCAAGGCGCGCAGTCTCGGTATCCCGGAGGACCGCTGGGTCTACCCGCATGCTGGCACTGAGGCCTGGGACCATCTCTACGTCTCCGAGCGCGACAATCTGCATACCTCGCCGGCGATCCGCCTGGCCTCGCGCAAGCTGTTCGAGCTGACCGGCTTCGGCGTCGACGATATTGACACGGTGGATCTCTACAGCTGCTTCCCGGCGGCGGTGCAGGTGTCGGCGAACGAGATCGGCCTGACGCAGGACCGGGCGCTGACCGTCACCGGCGGGCTGACCTTCGCTGGCGGGCCTCTCAACAACTATGTCATGCATTCGGTCGCCCGTACGGTCGATCTGATGCGCGACAAACCGGGTAGCATCGGGCTGGTCACCGCCAATGGCGGGTTGTTGACCAAACATGCGCTCTGCATCTATTCGACCACCCCGCCGGAGAAGCCGTTTGCCTGGGCGAACCTGCAGGCGGAGGTCGACGCCATGCCGCGCCGCGACGTCGCGGTCGATCATGACGGCAGCGCCACGGTCGAATCCTATGTGGTGATGTACGACGCGGCCGGCAGCCCGGAGAAGGCGCACGCCGCCTGCCTGCTCGACGACGGCCGCCGCACCTGGGCCAACGTCACGGACCTGGACACGGTCGGCGCCATGATGCGCGAGGAGTTCTGCGGCCGCAGCGGTACCATCGACGGCGATGGTGGGCTGACGGTTAACTAGCCCAGCTACACCCGCGGCATGATCTTGTCCGCCAGCAGGTCGAACTGTCGGGTCTGTTCGTCGGCGTCGAAGCCGGGATAGCGGAAGATGATTGAGCGGTAGCCGTAGTCCTGGAAGCGCTTGATGTCGTCGGTGACGGTCTCCACCGAGCCGGTACCGAGCTTGCGGCCACCGCCGACATCCGGTTGTTCTTCGCCGATCGAGATGAACAGCTTGTGCACCAGCCACAGATCGTCCAGCGTGCGGCCGTTCTTCGCGCAGAGCTGGCCGAGCCGGTCGAGGCGCTCGGGAATACGTTCCGGGTCGAGCGAGACGGACATCCAGCCGGTGCCGTGCTCGGCCACCCTGCGCAGGGCGCGGTTGGAGATGCCGCCGATCAGGATCGGCGGGTGCGGGCGCTGTACCGAGGGCGGGTAGCACTGCATTGCCTCGAACTGGTAGTGCTCGCCCCGATATTCGACGGCGCCGCCACCGCACACCGCCTTGAAGATTTCCAGGCATTCGTCGGTGACCGGACCGCGATGCTTGAAGTCCCGCGTGTCGAGAGCCTTGAACTCCTCCTCCAGCCAGCCGCTGCCGGCGCCGAGGACCACCCGGCCGCCGGAGAAATTGTCGATGGTTGCCAGCATGCGGCCGAGCAGCAGCGGGTTGCGGTAGGGCATGACCAGGACCGAGGTGCCGATCATCACACTCTTCGTCGCGCCCGCGAGCACGCCCATGGTCGCGATCGGTTCCATCAACGGGTCCGTGTCGGGGGCGGGGAAGGCGCCAGTCGGGCTGTAGGGGTAGCGCGACTCGATGTTGGCCGGGAACACCACATGGTCGGCCAGCCAGATGGAGTGGTAGTTGCGCTCTTCGGCGAACTGGGCGAGGCCCGTAATGTTCTCTGGCGTCGCCAGGCTGCCATAGACGCCGACATCGATCCCGATTTCCATCCCAATACCCCTCCGTTTGGTCGCCCGGTTGCGGCACAGTATAGTCCGCCCGCTCACCTTACATGAAGGATTGCCATGCTCGTCTCGACCTCTACGGATACCGCCAAGCGTACGGAAGCGACCTATATGGTCGACGATCAGCCCTATAAGGGCTGGGAGTATATCGGCGTGGCGCCGAAGCCGGGGACGCCGGGCTATGGCGAGGACATCGCCGGTGAAGCGGTGCCGCAGGGCTATCTGGTCATGCAGCCGCCGCATTCGGTGACAAGGCCGCATTTCCATCAGACCAATCAGTTTCAGGTCTTCGTCGGCGGCGGCGGGACGGTCGGTAAAGTGCGGGTCGATCCGCTGACCGTGCAGTATGCGGGCGGCAACACGCCCTATGGACCGATCCAGGCGGAAGCCGAAGGTGTCGACTATTTCACCCTGCGGCAGACCTGGGACAGCGGGGCTAAATATTTGCCGGCCAACCGCGATCTGCTCGTCAAGGGGCAGCAGCGGCAGGTCGTCGGCGTCAAGGGGCAGAACGGCCCCGAGAAGCGGGACGGCGATGCAACCTTGGACGTGTTGATCGAAGCGACCGAAGACGGGCTGTTCGCACAGACCGTCACGCTTCCGGCGGGTGCGGTCTACACGCTCCCGGACTGCGCCGAGGGCGGCGGGCAATACCATGTGGTGGTGTCTGGTTCACTGGCGCGCAACGGCGCACACCTGCCGCCGCTCTCTATCGAGTTCGCCTCGCCCGACGAGGGTGCGGTGGCGATCGAGGCAGGGCCGGACGGGCTGGAGTTGCTGCTGGCGCGGTTCCCGAAGCTCGCGGCATAGTGGTCAGAACGGCACGTCGCCGGCAATTGTCGTGCGGTGCATGTGGCGGATGTAGGTCGGATCGTCGAGGCGGCTGTGGTCGGCAATGTGCAGGACGCAGCGATTGTCCCAGAAGACCAGGTCGCCCGGCTCCCAGCAATGCCAGTAGATGAACCGTTCCTCGGCGCAATGGGTGTAGATGTTCGCCAGCAGCGCCGCGGCGTCGGTGTCGTCCATCCCCTCGATGCCGGTGGTGAGCTGCGGGTTGACGAAGCTCGACTTGGCGCCGGTGTCGGGATGGGTGCGGATCGCCGGGTGCGGCCGCTCGGTGCCCTCGCGTTT
>JAPPPC010000619.1 GCA_028817685.1 Rhodospirillaceae bacterium | reverse complement strand
GTTGCCCATCGCTATTCGATCTCGACGATCATTTCGACTTCGCAGGCGATCTGGAAAGGCAGCGACGACATGCCGACGGCCGACCGCGCGCTGCGCCCCTTATCGCCGAACACTTCGACCATCAGATCGGAGAAACCGTTGATGACTGCTGGGTGGTGTTTGAAGTCGGGCACCGCGTTGACCATGCCGAACACCTTCACGATCTGTTTGACCCGGTCCAGGCTGCCGATGTGGTTGCGCAGGGTGGTCAGCATGTTGAGCCCGACCAGCCGCGCGGCCTCCTGGCCTTCCTCGACGGTCAAATCGCTGCCGACTTTGCCCGCGATGACGCCGTCCGGCAGGCGCGGCCCTTCGCCCGACAGATAAACCAGATTGCCGACCGTCGTTGCCCCCACATAATTGCCCGCCGGCGCCAGCGGCTCCGGCAGTTCGATCCCCAGCTCCTTCAGTCTCGCTTCGGCGCTCATAGCTGCCTCCCTCGGTTGTTTTCGGGGATTGTGCCTTGGGGCACCGGGCGCGCCAAGGGATCGCTTTAGCGGCGGCCGGTCATATAGACAGCGGCGGCGGCAATTTGGATCGCCCCGGCAATCAGAAAGAAGAGGGGTGTCGCCGTCCTGTCCGGCGCGGCCTCCCATTCCCGCAACAGACCGAACAGGGCCGGCGCGAAGGCGAAGGTTGCCTGGGCCATGGCGGTGGAAAGGGCGATCGCGCGGGGGACGTCGGCGGGCGCGAACTCCGCGTGGGCGATTAAGGGGGGCAGGGAGGTGACATTGCCGATCCCGACGCCGAACAGGAACACGCCGAGCAGCAGCAGCGCGACCGAGTCGCCGCCGGCGAGGACGAAGGCCAGGCAGCCGCACGCCTGCACCAGATAGGTCAGCGCGGCCGCGAAGCGGCGGTCCATCGCCGGGGGTAGGAACCAGCCCACCAGGCTGCGGCCCGCCACCGCGCAGGCCGTGGCGAACCCGGCCGCGAACCCCGCACCCTGGGTGCCCAGAGCGGGCACCAGTAGGGAGAACAGATGCGCGATGATGCCGATCTGCGCGAACAGGCCGATGGAGAAGCCCGCCATGTAGGTGAGGAAACCGCGGTTGGCCCAAAGGGCACGGCCTGGCAGCGTTGGTTTTTCCGATCCTGCCGTGTCGCTGATTTCTGTGGCCGCTTCGCCGTCCGGCACTGTCCCGAGATCCTGCGGCGTCACCGAAAAATAGCGGACGGACAGGACGCACAGCGTGCCGACCAGGACGATGCCGACGATCATCGCGGCCACGGGAAAGCCGAACAGTGCGATAAGGAAGACCCAGACCGGTGAGAACAGGACGCCGCCGACGCTGGCGCCGTTATAGGCCATCGACAGGGCGGCCGGGCGGCGTCGTTCGAACCAGGGGGCGATCGCCGTGTTGACGGCCATCGCGCCGGTGCCGGCCCAGCCGACGGCGCTGATCAGCGTGGCGGCGAAGAGCTGCCAGGGCGCCGCGGCGAGGGCCCAGCCCGCCGTCCCGAGGGCGAGGCAGACGGCGCTGACCACCGTCGTCCGAGATAAGCCGAAGCGGGCGTAGACGGCCGGCATGTTGGCGACGAGCACCGCTCCAAGCAGGAAATGCGTCGTCACGGCGGTGGAGACGAGGCCGACGGACCAGCCGCGCGTCTCGACCACGGTGTGCAGGAAAATCGGTGGCCCGTAGAAGCCCACGCCCCAGCCGAACACTGCGACGGTGAAGGCGGCCCACATGACGCGCCAGCCGAAGAACGTTCTGTTGGAAGTTTGGGTGCTCATGGGGCGTTCTTCTATGGCGAGTATTGCCGCGGCGCTCGCCGGAATCGGACATCATCATCGAAAAGCCGTGGGGTGGGCGGCGCGGTGCGACTAGACTTTGCGCATGTTGGATTTCGACACTTGCGACCGGGCGCGCCTGCGCCGCGACGCGCGCTATGACGGGCTGTTCTTCACCGGCGTGAAGACGACGGGCATCTATTGCCGGCCGGTCTGTCCGGTGAAACCGGCGCTCACCCGGAACGTCCTGTATTTCCCGAGCGCGCCCGCGGCGGAGCGCGCCGGGTTCAGGCCCTGCCTGCGCTGCCGGCCGGAGACGGCGCCGTTCTGTCCGGCCTGGAATGGCACCAAGACCACGGTGGAGCGGGCACTTAAACTGATCGATGACGGGGCGCTCGATGCGGACCCCGTCGACTATCTGGCCGCGCGCCTCGGCGTGGGGACGCGGCATCTCGCCCGGCTTTTCCAAAAGCATATCGGCGCCAGCCCCTTGCAGACGGCGAAGACCTTCCGCGTGCAGCGGGCCAAACGGCTGCTGAACGAGACGGATCTGCCCATGACGGAGATCGCGTTTCGCGCCGGGTTCAAAAGCGTGCGTCGTTTCAATTCGGTGTTCCGCGAATTGTACGGGCGGGCACCGTCCGAAATGCGTCGCGGACCGGCACGGCGATCCTCCGCTCCGCCCTCTCAGCAAGAGTTACAACGCCGTTTGGCGTGACCATTCCCCATATGCTTCACTTCGGACGAAACGCAACGGGCGAGGGGCACGATGGAAGAGCTGGCGACGGGATACGGGTTGATCGAGGGGCCGGTCTGGGACGATGACCGCGGACTGATCTACAGCGACGTGATCAATGGCGGCGTACGGGCGCTGAGCGAAAGCGGTGAGATCAGCACCATCGTGCCGAAGCGGCGCGGCGTCGGCGGCATGGCGCCGCACGCGGCCGGCGGGCTCGTGATCGGCGGGCGCGAGATCATCTATGAAAGTTTCGACGGCGAGACGCACGCGACCCTGCTGACCCCGGAGGTGACCGATGTGGCGATCGGTTTCAACGATCTAACGACGGACGAAGCCGGCCGTGTCTGGGTCGGGTCGCTCGCCTTCCGGGTCATCCTGGGAGAGGAGGTGCGGCCCGGGCATCTGCACGTCATCGATCTCGACGGCTCGGTCCGGACCGTGTCGGACGGTATTGTCCTGACCAACGGTATGGCCTTCTCGCCGGACGGCAAGACGCTCTATCACTGCGACGCCCGCGCCGACCTGATCCGCGCCTATGACGTCACCGCGGATGCGGAGGTTAGCGGCTGGCGCGTCTTCGCCGAGATCACCGGCGCCAGCACGCCGGACGGCATGGCGGTGGCCGAGGACGGGTCGGTCTGGGTCGCTATCGCGGAGGGCGGCAAGGTCATGGTGTTCGAGCCGGACGGGTCGGTCCGCACCGAGATCCCGACCCCGATCCCGATGGTAACCAGCGTCTGTTTCGGCGGTGCCGATCTGCAGGATTTCTACATTGTCACCGGCTCGCGCAACGGCCCGCGCGAGAATTGCGGCACCATCTACCGCATGCGGGCGGACGTGCCGGGCCTCCCGATCGCGCCGGCGAAGGTCGCACTGGGCAGCTGATCGCGAACCTGAAGGAGCAAGCCATGAAATACGGATTTTCCCTCATCGTGCGCGGCGACTCCGCGTCGCCGGCAACCTTCGACGCCATGGCCGAGAAGGCCGAGGCGCTGCAGTTCGATGCGCTGTGGGCCAGCGATCATCTGGTGTTTCCGCCGTTCATCACCTCGTCCTATCCCGGCCGCGCGGACGGGCAGCTGCCGCCCGACTGGAAGCAGACCTATTATCAGCCTTTCAGCGTGTTGAACTACCTGGCGGCGCGGACCAAGACCGTGCGGCTCGGCACCAGCGTTTTGATCCTGCCGATGCGCAACCCGCTGGAGACCGCGGCGCAGTTCGCCGAGATGGATGTTCTTAGCGGCGGCCGGGTGAATTTCGGCGTCGGCGTCGGCTGGTACAGCGAGGAATTCGCCGCCCTTGGCTATCCCTTCAAGGACCGCGGCAAGCGCACCAATGACGGGTTGGCGATTATGAAGAAACTGTGGACCGAGGCGAAACCGTCGCACCAGAGCGACTATTTCAGTTTCGAGAATGTGGAGAAGGGGCCGAAGCCGGTGCAGTCGCCGCACCCGCCGATCTATATCGGTGGCAATTCCCCCGCTGCCATGCGCCGTACCGCGCAATATGCCGATGCCTGGCATCCGTTCAAGATCACGCCGGAAATGCTGGCAGAGTCGCGTCCGGTACTGGAAGCCGCGCTCGCCGAGGCGGGTCGGTCGGCGGA
>JAPPPC010000856.1 GCA_028817685.1 Rhodospirillaceae bacterium | reverse complement strand
ATCTACAGCCCCGTCCTGAAGACCTGGCAACGCGACATACTGCATATCGTCAGCGATATCGCGCAGTATTTTTATCCGCAGAAACAGACCAAGGTCATGAACGAAGGCTGCGCGACCTTCGTGCATTTCTACATCACCAACGCCTTGTACGATAAAGGTCTTTTGCCGGAAGGCGCGATGCTGGAAATTCTGCACAGCCATTCCAACGTGCTGTCGCAGCCGGATTACAACGCCCCCCGCTATGGCGGCATCAATCCATACGCGCTGGGGTTCGCGATGATGGCGGATATTCGGCGCATCTGCACCGATCCGACGGAAGAAGACCGCGAATGGTTTCCGGATTTGGCCGGTAGTGGCGACTGGCGGACCGTCCTGAAGGACGCCTGGGCCAACTACCGCGACGAATCCTTCATCCAGCAATTTCTCAGCCCGACGGTGATGCGAAAGTTCCGCCTGTTTTCGCTCGCCGACGAGTCAGAGGATAAGTTCTATTCGGTGGCCGCCATTCACAACCGGCGCGGTTACCGCGAAGTCCGCGATACGCTCGCTCGGTCCTACGACATTGCCGTGCTCGACCCCGACATTCAGGTCGTCGATGTCGATTTACTCGGCGACCGGCAATTGCGCCTGAAACATACTTTGCGGGACGGAATTCCGCTCGATGAGCGCGACCGCGACATGGTCCTGGCGCATTTGCGCACGCTGTGGGGATATGACGTCGTCCTGGAAACCTGATCCCGGCTTCATTTTTGACCAAGAAACTATCGACGCGGCCCCAGGCCAAACGATAAACTAGGCGCAAACGCGCTGCCTGCCTTGCCTGTTCTTGGAAACGGCGGGACGGATGGCGTGTATCATGTCGTAAACAATCCGGCTGTCCGTCGATGGCAGCCGCCAATTCAGGAGATTGCAGGATGACGGCGGGGAACGGCTCAAAACCAACGAAATATGTCGGCACACGCACAATGCGCCCGGATGGGGTCGACAAGGTGACCGGTCGCGCCAAATTCGGCGCCGATCTGAGCATGCCGAACATGATCGTCGGCAAGGTGCTGCGCAGCCCGCACGCCCACGCGAAGATCAAATCGATCGACACGTCGAAAGCGAAAGCGCTGCCCGGCGTGAAAGCCGTGATCACGGCCGCGGATTTCGAAGAGCAACCGACGACGCTGATCGCCGCCGGCGAAATGCAGGTCAACTACCGGGACGTCGCCACCAATGTGATGGCGCGCCATAAGGCCCTTTACGACGGCCATGCCGTTGCCGCCGTCGCGGCAACCAGCAACTCGGTCGCTGACCAGGCGCTGGCGCTGATCGAAGTCGATTACGAAGTTCTGCCGCATGTCATCGACGTCGTCGAAGCGATGCAGGATGGCGCGCCGGTTCTGCATGACGACATGTTCACGGACGGCGTCGATCCGAAACCGACGAAGGCCTCGAACATCGCCAAGCGGCTTGAAATCGCGATCGGCGATGTCGAGGAAGGCTTCAAGCAGGCCGATGTCGTCATCGAACGCGAGTTCAACACGGCGCCGGTCCATCAGGGCTACATCGAGCCGCACGCCTGTGTCGCCAGCGTGTCCGAGGACGGCCAGGCCGAGCTGTGGTGCACCACCCAGGGCCACTTCGTCGTGCGCGCGCATTGCGCCCGCCTGCTCGGCATGGATATCTCCAAAATCCGCGTCACCTCCTCCGAGATCGGCGGCGGATTCGGCGGTAAGACGGTTGTCTACCTTGAGCCGCTGGCGCTTGCGCTATCGGCCCGCGCCGGCCAGCCGGTGAAGATGATGATGACCCGCGACGAGATCATGCGCGCAAGCGGCCCGACTTCGGGTGCCAACATGGTTATCAAGGTCGGCGCCACCAAGGACGGCAAGCTGACGGCCGGCAAGGCGTTGCTGCATTATCAAGCCGGCGCGTTTGCCGGTTCTCCCGTGCAGCCGGGCGCGATGTGCGCCTTCGCGCCGTACGATATGGAGAATGTCCAGTCGATCGGCTACGACGTCGTGACGAACCGTCCGAAGGTCGCGGCCTATCGCGCGCCGGGCGCACCGATCTCTGAATACGCTGTGGAATCGGTGATCGACGAGATCGCCCTTGAAATCGGCATGGATCCGGTCGAGTTGCGTCTCAAGAACGCGGCGAAGGAAGGCACGCGGGCGGCCTACGGTCCGAAATTCGGCCCGATCGGCCTGGTCGAGACCCTCGAAGCCACCCGCGACAGCGAGCATTACACGAAACCGCTCGGCAAGAATCAGGGCCGCGGCGTCGCCTCCGGTTTCTGGTTCAATATCGGCGGTGAGACTTGCGTCACCCTCAACGTGAACGAGGACGGCACGGTCAACGTCCTGTCCGGCACACCGGATATCGGCGGATCGCGCGCGTCGCTGTGCATGATGGTCGCGGACGAGCTCGGCATTGAGTATGAGAAGGTCCGGCCGATCATCGCCGACACGGCATCGCTCGGATACACCTTCCTGACCGGCGGCAGCCGCGCCACCTTCTCGAACGGCTTGGCGGCCGTCGAAGCGGCGACCAACGCCAAAACCGAACTGCGCGGCCGCGCCGCGAAGTACTGGGAAATTCCGATCGATGCGGTCGAGTGGGAAGACGGCATGGCGAAACCGGCCGGCTCCAATGCCGGTGAGTTCGATCCCCTGTCCCTTGCGGATCTCGCGAAACTCGCGAACAAGACCGGTGGGCCGATTGCCGGCCACGCGCAAATCAATGCGCAAGGCGCGGCGCCGAGCTTCGGCACCCATTTGGTCGATGTGGAAGTCGATCCCGAAACGGGTCAGGTCGAAATTCTGCGCTACACGGTCGTGCAGGATGCCGGCAAGGCGATCCACCCGAGTTACGTGGAAGGCCAGTTCCAGGGCGGCGCCGTGCAAGGCATCGGCTGGGCGTTGAACGAGGAATATGTCTATGGCGAGGATGGCCGCCTGCAGAATACCGGCTTCCTCGACTACCGTATTCCGGTGGCCTCGGACGTGCCGATGATCGATACGGTCATTGTCGAAGTCCCGAACCCGACGCACCCCTACGGCGTCCGCGGCATCGGCGAGACTCCGATCATCCCGCCGATGGCGGCGATCGCGAATGCGGTGTCGCACGCGCTGGATATCCGTTTCACCGAACTGCCCATGTCGCCGCCGAAGGTTCTGGCGGCGATCGATGCGGCGAACGGCGCCGGCGACGACTAATCTCGTTGTCAGAGCCGGTATAGCCGGCTCACCTGTTCGGCCGACAAACGTAACGCGGCGTACCTTCCGGTGCGCCGCGTTAACGTTTTGGCCGCAAAAATAGCGAGAATCCGTCGAAATTCGCTAATTGGTTAACCAGTTGTAAAACACTGTCCGGCACTCTGACGCTCGAACCTACGCTTGTAAGCCGTTTCGGGGGAGGCCGATTTCCGCATGTCGAACGCGCGCTCGCAGCTTCGCAATATCATCGACTCCGGCCGTTCGATCGCGATCGATTGCTACGCGATCGGCCGGACGATTGATACCAAAGATAAAATTGGCCGGCTCTTCAAGACCGACGTCATGAACAAGACCGTCGTCTTCAAGCGCTTTCAGAGCGGCGGCAGCAAGCGCAAGGACGGCCCGATCTCGATCGATACGACGGTGTATTTTCCGCACGATTTCGACAAGGTTTACGACGGTGGCGAGTCGGTCGCTCTCGGAGAACCGACATTCCAAAAAACCCTGGCCCTCAAGATCTCCAACGGCGCGGCGTCGAAGGAGATGATGAAACGTATCGCCCAAGATCTGAGGATCCTGCATCTCTTCGGCTCAATGCACAGCCTGGATCCCTTCATCTTCCGCAGCAAGGCCGAACAGATCGGCATCGACAAGGTCATCCACCCTGCCTATTTCGCCATATCGGCGACGGAGTGGCAGGCGATTCGGGAACCCATTCGCGAGAAGATCTCCCGCTTGGTCAGCAAGGCGCTGGGTGGCGCCGGCGGCTCCGCGCAGGACACCCATGTCGAGCGCTTCCTGACCAAAATTTGGGAAGCGAAGGATATCGACGGAATCGAGCCCTTCATCAAGGCGATGCAAATCGACGCGGAACGCGCACCGGAAATTTTCTTCGCCTGGAAGGCGGTCTGTTACTATCAGGTTCGGTACGGTGAAT
>JAPPPC010000011.1:14745-15792 GCA_028817685.1 Rhodospirillaceae bacterium | reverse complement strand
GCCTATGTCGGTGAGGACGCCATCCCGGTGGGTGCTGGCGATTTCATAGGCTACCGCAAGGGTGGCCTGGCGCATTCGATCAAGAATACGGGCAGCGAAACTTTGCGCTGTATCGTTGTCGGAGAACGGCTCGCGCACGATGTCGGGGACTATCCGCGTCAAGGGAAACGGATCTACCGGAATGATGGTTTGGCGTGGAACCTGGTCGATCATGGCGCCATCGAGGAACCTGTTTCTGGCGCAAAGAAATAGCGGATCGCGGCGGTCCGCGTTGTCCGGTTGGGTGGCCAGTGTCGCCGTTGGGCTGCCGTCTAACCGGATCGTGACTGTTTGAGTCAATCTTAGGGCTGGGAATTTTCGTAGAAAATCTATAAAACCCCTTTGCTTTCAAGGTGAGGTAAGCGGGTTGTCCGCCATGATCGATCTCGATCGGTTGAACAACAGGTGCGGCGCGCTGGGTGCTGTCGACGATGTCAGCATGACGGTTGCGCGCGGCGAAGTGCTCGGATTCCTCGGCCCGAACGGGGCGGGGAAATCGACGACGATGAAGATTGTCGCCGGATTTCTTGAGCCGACCTCCGGCAGCGCGACGGTATGTGGGCACAATGTGATGGCCGAACCGGTCGCGGTGAAGCGGCGTATCGGCTATCTGCCGGAAGGCGCACCGACCTACGGCGATATGACGCCCGCTTCCTATCTCGGTTTCATCGCGGAAATTCGCGGCTTCAACGGGGCGGAGAAACAAAAGCGCGTCGCCATGGCCGTCGAGAAGCTGGGTCTGGAGCGGGTGCTGCGCCAGCCTATCGAGACGCTTTCCAAGGGGTATAAACGGCGGGTCGGTTTTGCGCAGGCCATCCTGCACGATCCGGAAGTGCTGATCATGGATGAGCCGACCGATGGCCTCGATCCGAACCAAAAGCGCTTGGTCCGCGATTTGATCCGCGATATGGCGGCAGAGAAGGCGATCGTTATCTCGACCCACATTCTGGAAGAGGTCGATGCGGTCTGTAACCGGGTGGTGATTATCGCCGGGGGCCGCCTGCTGGC
>JAPPPC010000011.1:0-14735 GCA_028817685.1 Rhodospirillaceae bacterium | reverse complement strand
TTTTGCTGTTTTTATGGGTGTGGTGTTTATGTGTGGTGGCCGCTTGTTGTCCTTTTTAACCCCCTCTTCGATGCGCGCCCGGGCGCGCGACCACAACGCGCTGCTGTTGCGGGTCGTGCCCGATAAGCTGGAACCGGCCCGTGCCAAGATTCAATCAATCGACGGCGTGGATTCGGTCGAGACCGTGACCCGACGCGACGGCACCGTCCTGATGCGCGTACCGGCCGAGGCGCGGACCAAGGCGGCGGAAATCGTCGCGGCGTTGGGCGCGGACGGGATCGTGGTCGAGGAGCTGATCAACGAAGTCGGCATGCTGGACGACGTGTTCTACGACATCACCGCCCATGTCGCGCATCGGGAGACACCCTATGCGTAATATCTGGATCATTGTGAAGCGGGAGACGGTCAGCTATTTCGCGACGCCGCTGGCCTATGTGTTCATCGTGATCTTTCTCGCGCTCAGCGGGGCGCTGGCCTTTTTTATCGGCCGATTCATGTCGCGCGAACAGGCGGACCTGATCCCGTTCTTCGACTACCATCCCTGGCTTTACCTGTTGCTGATCCCGGCGATCGCAATGCGGCTCTGGGCCGAGGAGCGCAAGACCGGCACGATAGAGAATTTGATGACCCTGCCGGTTTCCACCGTCGAAGCGGTGATCGGAAAGTTCCTCGCCGCCTGGGGCTTCGCCGGACTGGCGCTGGCGCTGACCTTTCCGATGTGGATCTCGGTCAACGTGCTGGGTGACCCGGACAATGGCGTGATTTTCGCCAGCTATGTCGGCAGCCTGTTCATGGCCGGCGCCTTTCTGGCGATCGGTTCCTGCATTTCGGCGCTGACTAAGAACCAGGTTATCGCCTTCATCATCAGCGCGACGGTGTGTTTCCTGTTCACCATGGCGGGGCTCGAGCTGGTGTTGAACTTCTTCCGTTTGTGGACGCCCGATCTACTGGTCGACACCATCGCGTCACTTAGCTTCCTGACTCACTTCACGGCCGTCACCAAGGGCGTGATCGAGCTCCGCGACATCATCTATTTCGCGTCGATGATCGCGGTGTGGCTGTTCGCCAATGTGGTCGTGGTCGATTTGCGGAAGGCGGCTTAGTTATGCTCGGCAAGCTGAACGCGACCGACCGCTCCAGCCGCGCCCTCATCGGGCTCGGTCTCGCCGTAATCCTGTTCTTCGCGGTCAATATCTTCTCCAACACCGCGTTCAAGTCGATGCAGCTGGACCTCACCGACGACAAACTGTTTACCCTGTCGGAGGGCACCAAGCGGGTACTGGCGTCGCTCGACGAGCCGGTCGACATCCGACTGTATTTCTCGCGTGCGCTGGGCGAACGCAGCCCCGACAACGCGCGCTACCACACGCGCGTGCGCGAGCTGCTGCTGCAATATGCTGAGATCGCCGGCGGCAAAATCCGCCTAACCTTCGAGAATCCAGAGCCGTTCTCGAGCAGCGAGGACCGTGCCGTCGCCTTTGGGCTGGAAGGCATTCCGGTCAACGAAGCGGGCGATCAGGGGTTCTTCGGCCTGGCCGCGACGAACAGTACGGACGACCAGGTCATTATCCCCTTCTTCGCGACCGAGCGGGAAACCTTTCTGGAATACGATCTCACCAAGATGGTGCAGCGTTTGGTGAACCCGACGCAGAAGACCGTCGGTTTGCTGAGCACGATACCCGTCGCCGGCGGTTACGTGCCCGAGTTCGGCACGACGCAGCGCTGGCCGGTGGTTGAGCGGATCATGGAATTTTTCCTGATCATGCCGTTGCCGACGGAGGTCCGTGAGATCCCGGAGGAGGTCGACATTCTGATGCTGGTGCATCCGGTGGGCCTCAACTCGCACACCATGTACGCGATCGACCAGTACATGATGCGTGGCGGCAAGGCGCTGGCCTTCGTCGACCCGGTGGCGGAAGCCGAAGCCGCGAGCACACGCAAGCAGGGTTTTCGCCCGCGTGGTTCCGATTTCAACAAAATCCTGGAACGCTGGGGCGTGCGCATGGTGCCAGGCAAGGTCGCGGCCGATCTTGATGCGGCGCGGCGTGTCAATGTTCGCCAGGGTGCGCAAATCAAAGTCGCCGACTACATTGCCTGGCTGTCGCTGACCGAGCCGAATTTCGATACGGGCGATGTCGTTACCGGCGATATGAGCCTGCTGAATGTTGCCTCGGCGGGGGTTCTGGAGCCGGCGAAGGACTCAGCCGTGGCGCTGACGCCTCTGGTCACGTCAGGCCAGCGGGCGCAAAAAATCGATGCGCTGAAGATCCGCAACGGCGCCGATGTCATGGCGCTGTTCCGCGAGTTCAAGCCGGAAGAACAGGACCTGATTTTGGCCGCCCGGGTCACGGGAAAGGGGACCAGCGCGTTTCCGGACGGGCCGCCCCCGGACAAGGCGGCACCAGGCCCGCGCGCGGCGGCAGCGCAACAGAAGACCGACCATCTCAAAGACGGGAAGGATCCGTTGACGGCGATCGTCGTCGCCGATGTGGACATGCTGCATCAGCGTTTCTGGCTCGAGGTGAATGAATCGATGGGCCAGAGGGTCATGGTCCCCAACGCCAACAATGGCGATTTCGTCGTCAACGCGCTGGATTATCTGAGCGGCAGCGACGCGCTGATCGGGCTGCGCGCGCGCGGTAAATCGACCCGTCCGTTCACCCTGGTGCAGGAAATCCGTAAGGATGCCGAGCAGCGCTTCAGCGACAAGGAGGCACAGCTGCAGGAGAAACTGGTCGGGGCGCAGAACCGGTTGAACGAGCTGATGAGCCGCGAGGCCGATCAGTCGGACACGATCCTGCAGAACAATCAAAAGCGCGCGCTCGAGGAATCGCGCACCGAAATCGTCGGGATCCGCACCGAACTTCGAGACGTGCAGCATGAACTGCGCAAGGATATCGAGCGGCTGGAAAGCTGGATGAAGTTCTTCAACATCGCAGCGGTTCCCCTGCTGCTCGGCGTTGCGACGCTGGTCTTTACGGTCGTCGGCCGGATGCGGCGGCGCGCTCGGGTCATGGCGACCCGCCTGGTCTCCGAGACCGAGGGTGCCCGATGAGCGTCCGCACGATCCTGATCCTGGCTGTCCTCGCGGCGGTCGCGGTCGTCGCGGCGGCGATCGCGCTTGGGACCGATCAGAGCGCCGATCAGGACCCGCGGATCGGGACGCTGGTCTTTCCGGATCTGAACGACCGGGCGAACGACGTGGCGACCCTCAAGGTGGAGAGCGGCCACGGTACGTTGACCCTGCAGCGTGCGGACGGTGCCTGGACCTTGAAGGAAAGCGACGGCTATCCCGTCGTTCCGGTGAAGGCCAACGGCTCGGTCCTCGATCTTGCGACACTGCGCTTCCACGAACCGAAGACGGAACGGCCGGAAAAATACGCCAAGCTCAACCTGCTCGACTTCGATGCGCCGGGCTCGGGTTCCACACGGGTGACCGTTCAGGATAGCACCGGCGCAATGCTGGCCGAGCTTCTCCTGGGCAATAGCAAGTTCAATCTGCCCGGCACGAAGACCGGGGGCATCTATCTGCGGCTGCCTGGCGAACAGCGGGCGTGGCTCGCGGCGGGCGGGTTGAACCTGAGCGGCCTTCCCGGCGATTGGCTGGAGCCGACAGTGCTGCATGTGGCCGGCGCCCGGATCAAACGGACCGAGATCCGTCGGCCGCAGGGCCCGCCGGTCGTGATCACCAAGCGCAATCCCAAGACCCTCGTCTACACCCTCGACGGCGTACCGGCCGGCTACAAGGTGCGCTATGACGAGGAACCGAAACTGATCGCCACCAACCTCGAAGCCTTCGAGCTCGAAGATGCGCGCCGTCGCGGCGCCATCGAATTCGATCCGGCCCGGACCACACGCACCCTGTTCGAAACCTTCGACGGGTTGCAGGTCGTCGCGGAAACGACCGCGATCGATGGCAAGTACTGGACCCGCTTTTCGGCTTCGGCTGCGGCGGGCAGCCAGGCCGGCGGGGAGGCGGACGCGATCAACGAAGCCACGAAGGGCTGGGTCTTCCGGGTCGCCGACTATCGCGGTGAGCGCTTGACCAAACGCTTCGAAGAAATGCTCGCGCCCGGCAACTAGCGCCTTTCGCGGCTTTTTCTCAAGATATGGCGGCAGCGGCGGGGCCGACGGCGTATTCGATGCCCAGCTCGCCGATGAACTTCAGCTGCTCGTCGGTTTGGACATCCATGGCGACCATGCGGACATGGGCGGTGCGCCAGACTTCGAGCAGTTGCTGGACCAGACCGAATCCGTCGGCGCTGCTGCACAGGCGCTGCAGATAGCTCGTCGTCACTTCGATATAGGCGCCGTCGAGGGTGGAGCCCGTCACCGCCGAGGCGAACCTCGTCAGCCAGACGGGGTGCCCCCGCTCCAAAAGTTCCAGCAAGCCGAGATAGCTGGGCGAGGACTGTCTTGTGAGGTCGAGCGCCAGGGTGCGGAACCCGATCGAGCTGGCCGCGACTCCGAACTCCTCCAGGAGGGCGGCGATGGCGGGTGCGAATTCCGGCTCGCCGAGTGACGAGGCATTTACGTCGATGACGATCGGGTCGATCGGTGTGCCGGCCGCGGCGGCGGCGCTGACCTGCCGGGCGGCTTCCCGGGTCATTGCGGTGTCGTGGTGCAGGGTCAGGCCCGGATAGTCGCCCATGATCAGCTTGCGGCTCGCTTCCACCGCAACCCCTTCGATCAGCAGCCGGCCATGCACCAGATAAATGGCTGGATCGCCGCTCGCCAGGGCGATGACCGGGTAGCGCAGGAGCTCCAGATTGCCTTCGTCCAACGCGGCAACGATGCGCGCCTTGCTGATTTCGATATCGGCGACGACACCGCTCAGGCTGATCGGCCCATCGCCGCCGATCATCGAGTCCTCATCGTCGTCGTCATCTTCCAGGAACGAACGGCGGATGTGCGACAGGGCGCCCTGCATCTGTTCCGCGTCGGCGCCTTTGTCGAGGGTGACCGCCTGGGTGCGCGCGCCAAGTTCCGCAGCGCTGACCCCGAATTCACTGGTCGCCTGTCCGACGTCGACGACGATTTCGTCGGCTTCGGCATCGCCGTCCGTGACGATGGTGTAGCTGTTGTCGTCGAGGCGCCCGACCTGGCCGTTAAGCGATTTGCTGTTCAAGGTCGATTCGATGGCGGCGCGCATATCTTCCACGCCGTCCTCGCCGAGCTTTTCCGTCAGGCCGGGATCGGCCAGCGCCTCGAAACTCAGCATCATCAGCTCGATCGGTTTGTCGTCCGGTGCCTGGTCGATCAGGTAGCTGACGGAATCGAAGAAATCGACCCATATGACGCTCGGTTCGGCCGGGGGCGGCGCATCGGGCGCCGTGTCGAGAACCGTATCGGATTCCACGAAATCGAACCACCACAGGACCGCGCCGTCCGGCTTGACGGTCAGGTGGAACAGGCGTTCCGTGCCGGAGGAGGTGAGAACGGCGATATCGCTGATCCGCCCCTCCGTATTGTTCGTCACGCTGTCGAGTATCTTCGAGACGAGGGTGTGGCCCGCCTCGGGAAAGAAATCGTAGATGCTGCCATTCTTGATGTCTTCGGGAAGACGCGCCCGAATGACGCCGATATTGCCTTCCGCCCGGAACAGTTGCCCGGTCTTGTCGATCAGAACCCTGAACGCATCGGCCATCTTCCGCGCCCCCGCGTCACCCCCACCTGGGGGTGATTATGCACGGTCGCGCCGAAATATACCAACCGAAGCAGCTACATATAGAGCCGCTCGCCCTTCATATCTTTGTACAGATCGGCCACGAACTCGCCATATCCATTGAAAAGGAGAGTCGGAACGCGCTCATTCGTGCCCAGGACGCGTTCGGTCGCCTGGCTCCAGCGGGGATGGTCCACTTTGGGGTTCACATTCGCCCAAAAGCCGTATTCCTTCCCGATGAGTGTCTCCCAAAAGCTCACCGGTCTTTCGTCCGTGAAATGGAAACGGACGATCGATTTCAGTGATTTGAACCCGTATTTCCATGGCACCGCCAGCCGCAGCGGCGCGCCGCTCTGTTTCGGAATCGGTTTGCCATACAGGCCGGTTGCGATGAAGGCCAATTCGTTGGTCGCTTCGGCCAGGGTCAGCCCTTCGGTATAAGGCCAGGGATACCAAGTCTGGATCAGCCCAGGCATCGTATCGGGATCGGCTTGCGTTTCCATGCGGAGATACTTCGCCGAACCCAACGGCTTCGCGAAATCAACCAGCGCCTTCAGCGCAAAGCCGCTCCAGGGCACCGCCATCGACCAGGCTTCCACGCAGCGATGCCGGTAGACACGCTCCTCCAACGGCATCCGCCGGATCAGGTCGTCGAAGCCGACCGTCATCTCCTTCTCTACCATGCCGTCGATGCGGACCTCCCAGGGCCGAAGCTTCAACGCTTGCGCTTCTTTGGCGATTCCCTTGTGGCTGCCGAACTCGAAAAAATTATTGTAGGTCGTGGCGTGTTTTTCGTCGGTGATCGGCCGGTCGAGACGGTAACGCAGGTTGCGTTGGACGGGATACAGGTCAGCCGTCGGGTCGGATGCGGCCCGCGCCGGCAGGGCGGCGCCCGCCAGCAACATGGTTCCGGCACCCAATCCTTTCAGCAAAGTCCGGCGGCTGCGATAGATCGTCTCATCCGTCGCGGCGCTGTCCGGCAGTGCCCAAGCCTTCTTGCGGATCACCTGCATTTTGCTTCCTCCGTCATAACCCGATGTCGCGCGACCGTCTTAACGCGGTTAAGGCAACGCGCAAAATAAACTTGCGTTGATCGAAGAGAGCGTCAAGCGGTGAAAGATACTTCGACCTGGCCGAGCGCGCCGAAATCCGCAGTCGCGGTGCTGCCCGGCGGTGCGGGGCAGATGCCCATCGTGCTGCCCGTGGTCACCCAGTCGCCGGCCTTCAGCCCCTTGCCCCGGACGCGCAGAAAGTTGGCCATCCAGACCAGCGACTGGCGCGGATCGCCTAAAACTTCGCTGCCGACGCCGGTGACTTTGTGCTCGCCATTTACCGAGAGCGCCACCTTGTGGCCGGCCAGATCCAGGCGGCGCCAGTCCGTCATGCCTTCGCCATGGATGAAGGCCGCGTTGCCGCAATGGTCGGCGATAACCGCCGGTGCACCGTGCTTCGCCCGGTCCGCCAGCCGTGAGTCCACGACCTCGATCGCGGGATGCAGCGACGCCGCCGCCGCCAGGACTTCTTCCGCGGTGTAGGCTTCGTTGCGCGTCGGTAAATGACCGCCCATGCGAAAGGCGAACTCGCACTCCAGTCCCAGCCCAGCCTCGGCCGGCAGGTTGAGCAGTTGGGGGCTTGTCATGATATAGGGCTGAAAGAGCGGCCCGACGGCCGGCGCGTCGGTGTTCATCCGTTGCATCGCCGCCTGATTGGTGAGCGCCACCTTCCAGCCGCCGACGGCGACGCCGAACTGCGCCGCGATACTGTCGAGCACGGCGTAGCCTTCCGCGAGATCGGCCGGATAGGTGCCGCCGGGAAAGGTTTCCAGAACGGTGTAGTCGAGCCGCGCCTGAATCAGTGCCGCGGCCGCGGTGGCCGCATCGATCATTCGGCTTCCCTGCGCGCCTCGATCACCATGTCCGCTTCACGGCCGGCAAGTTCGGTCAGGTGATCGAACTCCCATTCGAATGTGCCGACGCCCTGCGACAGCGACCGCAGCTCGATGATCAAATCATGCAGTTCCGACTGCGGCATGAAGGCGCCAACCTCGTCCCAACCGTCCCAGCCTTCCTTGGGATTGAAACCCAAAATCTGGCCGCGCCGTTTGGTGATGATCCCCTGCGCATTCGCGGTGAACTCGCTTGGCACCGACAGGGTGACCTTGCAGATCGGTTCCAGCAGCACCGGGGCGCATTGCGGCAAGCCATCCTTCATCGCCAGGATGCCGGCCCGCCGGAACGCCATGTCGGAGCTATCCACCGCATGGTGCTGACCATCGAACAGGTTCACCGACAGATCGACCACCGGAAAGCCCAGCGGCCCCTCCGTCAGGTATTCCTTCACGCCCGCCTCGACCGCGGGGATGTAGTTCTTCGGCACGGACCCGCCATGGATGGTCTCGTCGAACTGGAACCCGGAGCCGCGCGGCAGCGGCTTGATTTCGACCTGGACGTCGCCGAATTCGCCATGGCCACCGCTTTGTTTCTTGTGGCGCGCATGTTGTTTGACCGGTTTCCGGATGGTCTCCTTATACGGCACCTCCGGCCGCGCCGTCATGACGGTGACGTTGTAGCGCTCCTTCAGCTTGTCCGCCGCGACCTGCAGGTGAATGTCGCCCTGGCCCCAAAGCAGCATCTGATGCGTGTCGTTGTCGTGCGAAATCTTGAGCGACTCATCCTCGTCGATCATCTTCGAAATCGCCGCCGACAGCTTGACTTCGTCTTCCCGTTTCTCGGAGCGGATTGCCGCGGAATAGAGCGGTGCCAGGGTTTCCGGCCAGGGCATGGCCTTGGAATTCGCGCCATTGGGGGTCAGGACGTCGCCGGTATTGACGCCATCCATCCGGCCCATCGCGACCACGTCGCCGGTGACCGCCTCATCCACTTTCTCCTGGTCGTACCCCATCAGCCGGTAGAGGCCGCTGACCCGGTGATCGCCGAAATTCATGCCGTCCTTGACCGTACCGCTCCAGACCCGCGCGACCGACAGCTTGCCGGACCGGGGCATGTGGTAGGTCTTGAAGATTTCCGCGGCCGGTTCGCCATTGACGCCGCCGAGCCGCTCCAAGGTCGTACCGGCCTCAGGGGCTTCGTGCCGCAACGCCTTCATGAGGCGCAAGACGCCGGACACCTGCTCGGCCGCACCGATAAAGACCGGTACCACGGTGTTGTCCTGCAAATCCTTGGTCAGGTAGCCGTAGATGTCCTCTTTCGGCGGCACCGCGTCTTCGAGCAGCATTTCCAACAGCGTGTCGTCATTGTTGGAGAGCTCTTCCAGAAGCTCCTGCCGGGCCATGTCGTTATCGTCCTTCATGGCGTCGGGCGCCTCGATCAGCGACGATTTTTCACCCGGCTGATAGGCGTAGGCCCGCTCCGACACCAGGTCGACATAGCCGCTGATATTCTCGCCATCGCGGATCGGCACATGGCGCAAGACCAGCGATTGCGTGGAAACCGACTGCAGCGCCTCCATGACCTCGGCGACCGGCACGTGCGGATGATCCACCTTGTTGATGAAGATCATGTGCGGGATGCCGTTTTCCCTCAGATAGTGCAGGGTCGGCCCGACGACGAGGGCCTTGTCCGGCTCCGGATCAACGACGACGACGGCGACATCCGCGACCATCATGGCGTTGCGTGCATCCTGTAGAAATTCGATCGAGCCGGGGCAGTCGAGGAAATGCCAACGCTCGCCCAGGAACTCGGCTGACGCGACCGATACTTCCGTACTCATATTGCGCTTGCGGGCTTCCGGCGCGGCATCGCCGACCGTATTTCCTTCTTTCGCCGTGCCTCGCCGGTGGATCGCGCCGCAGGTACTCAACAATGCCTCGAGCAACGTCGTCTTGCCACTCAGATAAGGGCCGACGAGGGCGACACAGCGGGGGGCGGAAACCGACTTTGCAGGCATGTTGGACTCCCTTACGGATTATTCGTCATTTGTTCGGCGCTCCCTTTTTTGGTGGGGCGCCGCTCCCTGGATAGAACCAACATGAATTTTTGAAGGCTATGCGCGATGACGCAAGCAAAATCGTCCGGGACGGATTACGTGCCGTCGATATGCGGTTTCAGCGCATCGTAGCAGAAGGCCTGCGTCGGCGTCGGCACACCCGCGGCCGCGCCGAGACGGACCGTGGCGCCGCCCAACCGTTCCAGCTCCATCTTCTTGCCGGCGTTCAGGTCGTGCAGCATCGACGCGACCATCGGATCGGGCAGCCCGTCGAGCCTCGTCACGCATTGCTCGACCGCATCGTCCGGCAGCGCCACGCCGCGCGCGCGGCCGACCGCGACCGCTTCGGCGACGCAGCCCTGCAGCATCGCCCGCGTTTCCGGCGTTTCGCGCAAGCGGCCGATCGGCAGGCGGGTGACGCAGGTCATGTTGCTGAGGGCCGACAGCATGACGAACTTCATCCAGATATCGACATCGACATCGTCGGACAGGGTCGCGGTGGTGCCCGCCGCGTTGCAGGCCGCGACCAGTGCCTCGCCGCGCGCCGAATGCGACCCGTCCTGCTCGCCCACGGTGATGAAATTGAACGTGCCAGTCTGGGTGATCACGCCGGGCTCGCTGATCACCGTGGCGACGCCGACCGTTCCGCCCATGACGCGCTCGCGGCCGAAGACCCCGTTCAGGATATCGACCGCCTCGACCCCGTTCTGCAGCGACACGACGGTCGTGTTGGGCCCGACGATCGGCCGGCAGGTTTCGGCCACCGCTTCCGTGTCGAACAGCTTGACGGCGAAGAGCAGGTAGTCCGGCGGATCGATCGTGGCGACATCGTCGGTGGCGACCGCCGGGTGCACCAGCATGTCGCCGTCCGGCGAGTGGATGGCAAGACCATTCGTTCGGATCGCCTCGAGATGCGCGCCGCGCGCGACGAAGGTCACATCGACACCGGAGAGCGCCAGCTTGGCGCCGAAATAGCCGCCGACCCCGCCGGCGCCGAACGCGACGATCCGCATTTTCAGGTCTCCCGTCAGGTCAGCGCGGCGCAGGCCCGCTGGATGCGCTGGCAGGCATCCTCCAGCACGTCCGTCGACAAGGCGTAGGAAATGCGGAAGAAGGGCGACAGGCCGAAGGCTTCGCCATGCACGGCGGCGACGCCTTCGGTTTCCAGCAGATAGATGACGAAATCTTCGTCATTCTCGATGACCTTGCCGTCGGGCGTCTTCTTGCCGATGACACCGGCGCAG
Source organism: Rhodospirillaceae bacterium (assembly GCA_028817685.1). Classification (GTDB taxonomy): domain Bacteria; phylum Pseudomonadota; class Alphaproteobacteria; order UBA8366. Next base: position 3,881 of record JAPPPC010000011.1, on the reverse strand, counting down.
GACGGGTAGACGTAGAACGCGCCGATCGGCGTGTTGCAGGTCAGGCCGGTCGCCTGGTTCAGCATGGAGACGACAAGGTCGCGGCGTTCCTTGAAGACCTCGTTGTTGCTGGCGATATGGCGCTGATCGCCGTTCAGCGCCTCGACCGCGGCCCACTGGCTGATCGTCGAGGTGCTGGTGATGCTTTGCGACTGCAGCATGTTCATCGCCTTGATCAGCTCGACCGGTCCGCCGGCATAACCGACCCGCCAGCCGGTCATGCAGAAACTCTTGGACATGCCGTTCAAGGTCAGGGTGCGGTCGTAAAGCTTGGGCTCGACTTGGGCGATGGTCGCGAACTGTGCGCCGTCATACAGCAGGTGTTCGTAGATGTCGTCGCACAGGATCCAGACCTGCGGATGGCGCAGCAGCACTTCCGACAGCGCCTTCAGCTCTTCCGGCGAATAGGCGGAGCCCGACGGGTTGCAGGGGCTGTTCAGCACCAGCCACTTGGTTTTGGGCGTGATGGCTTCTTCGAGCTGCGCCGGGGTGATCTTGAAATCCGCCTCGACGGTGGATTCGACGATCACCGGCGTGCCGCCGTTCAGCAGCGCCAGATCCGGATAGGTCACCCAATAGGGCGCCGGCACGATAACCTCGTCGCCCTCATCCACCGTCGCGGTGAACGCGTTGTAGATGATCTGTTTGCCACCGGCGCAAACCGCGATCTGGTCGATGCCGTAATCGAGATCGTTCTCGCGCTTGAACTTGGCGCTGATTGCCTCGCGCAGTTCCGGGATACCGGCCGGCGCGGCGTAGCGGGTCTTGCCCTCGCGCATCGCCTGGATCGCCGCCTCCTGGATGTGGTCCGGCGTGTCGAAATCCGGCTCGCCGACGGCAAGACCGATGACATCCTTGCCGGCCGCCTTCATCTCCTGCGATTTGGTGTTGATGGAAACCGTGGCGGACGGGTTGATCCGGGAGAGACGCGAGGCAAAGAACGCCATGATTCAGACTTTCGGTTGGTGAACGGGCGGCGGTACGCAACCGCCGAATTGCGGGGCGGACCTTACGCCGAAGCCGGGTTCGGTTCAACGGTCGCAAACCGCCATGACGATCGGCATCTCCGAACGGCTGCTGCGCCGCAGCAGGTGGCTTCGCCGCTTGACCCATTCGCGGGCACGCCCCGATAATCAACTTATGACGACATCTCTTTCCGACGCGGCCCGGCAGCATTATCGCGATCAGGGCTACTACTTTCCGCTGCGTGCGCTGAGTGCGGCGCAGGCATCCGAAAACCGCGCGAAGCTGGAGGCCTTCGAGGCCAGCCAGGGCGGCCGCATCGCCGGCCGCATGCGCCAGAAGTTGCACCTTCTGCTCACCTGGATGGACGATCTGGTCCGCAACGAAGCGATCCTCGACGCGGTCGAAGGCGTCCTCGGCCCCGACATCCTGTGCTGGCAGACGAGTTTTTTCATCAAGAAGGCACAGGATCCCGGCTTCGTGACCTGGCATCAGGACTCGACCTATTGGGGGCTAAGCGAGCCCGATGTGTGCACCGCCTGGGTGGCGCTGTCGCCGGCGACCTTGGAAAGCGGCGCCATGCGCGTCATGCCGGGCACGCAAAAATGGGATCAGGTCACGCACACCGACAGTTTCGACGAGAACAATCTGCTGACCCGCGGCCAGTCGGTCGATGCGGAAATCGACGACAGCCAGGCGGTCGATCTGGTGCTCGCGCCCGGGGAGTTCTCGTTGCACCATGTCCGCCTCGTGCACGCCTCGAAACCGAACAAGACCGACGACCGCCGCATCGGCCTCGCCATCCGCTACGTCGCGCCGCATGTGAGCCAGGCGACAGGCGTGCCGGACAGCGCGCTGCTGGTGCGCGGCGAAGACCGCTTCGGCCATTTCGAGGCGGAGCGTTCGCCCGCCGCCGACATGCATCCGGACGCGGTCGCGCTGCACGCGCGTATCACGGAAGCCCGCGAGGGTTTCATCTATGCCGGCACGGAAAAGCGGTCGGCCAACTGACGTCTGCCAAATAGTAGGGGACCGATCATGGACAGGCCGCCCGGCATCGAGTTTCACACCTTCACCATCATCGGCCGCTGTGACCGCACCGGCATGTTCGGCATCGCCACGGCGACCCGGTCGCTGGCGGTGGGCGCGCGCGTGCCGCACGTGAAGTCGCAGACCGGCGCGGTCGCGATTATGGCGATCGCCGATCCGCGGCTGGGAACCGCGGCGCTGCAGTTCTTGGAGCAGGGCTACAAGGCGCCGACCGTGATCGATCAGCTCGTCGCGATGGACCCTTATGCGGAGTACCGCCAGCTCGGCGTTATCGACGATGACGGCTTCGTCGCCGCCCGCACCGGCAAGATGAACCGCGATTATGCCGGCCACCATGTCGGCGACAGCCATATCGCGCTGGGCAATGTGCTGGTCGGCGAGCATGTGCTGGACGCGATCGAGGAGGGCTTCCTGGCAGACCCCAGCGATGATCTGGAGGGCAGGCTGATGCGCGCCCTTGAGTCCGGCCGCGACGCCGGCGGCCAGCATGGCGGGCAGCAATCGGCGGCGCTGCTGGTCTACGACACCAAGCCCTTCCCGCGCGTCGATCTGAGGGTCGACGTGCATGAGGAGCCGGTCGGCGAGTTGCGCAAGGTCTTCGACGTCTTCCGTCCGGCGATCCCGTACTACAATCTCCGCCTGGTCGACGCCCGGGTCCCACCGCTCGACAAGTGGCTCGAGGAAAAGTCCGACGAATAGATCGGTCAGGTCCGACCGGGGATCGCGAGGCCGACGAGCGCTTCGGGGACGCTTGTCGGGTTGGTCGGTGCGATCATGTGTGCGCCGGCGATACCCGGGATTTCCGCCACGGCCAGGATTTGTTCGCGGCAGATTTCGATCCCTTCCGCCTTGGGGTCGTCGGCCTGTTCCAAACGCGCCACGATGTCATCGGGGATCAGCACGCCCCACAGATTCTCGCGCATCCAAATGGCGGAGCGCGCCGACGCCAGCGGCCCGTTGCTGATCAGCACCGAGACGGAATCGGCGAACCCTTCCGCCCGCAGCAGCGCGGCGTAGCGGCGTACCACATCGAGATCGTAGCAGACCTGGGTTTGCAGGAACCGCGCGCCGGCATCGATCTTCGCGCGCAATCCATCCCGCCAGCGGTCCGTGGCTTCCTCGGTCGGCATGTCCGCGGCCCCGACAAAGAAATTCGGCGGTCCGTCGATCGGGCGCGTGGCCGGCGGCAGTCCCTCGCGCGGCTTGCCGCCGAAGGAAGGCAGCAGCCCGTCCGTGGACATGGCCGCGGCCAGCGCGATCAGATCGATGCTCGACAGGTCGAACACCGGTTTGGCGTCCGGCTGATCGCCCATCGTCGGATCGTCGCCGGTCAGCATCAGCAGGTTCTGCACGCCCAGCGCGGACGCCCCCAACAGGTCGCTCATCAAGGCGATGCGGTTGCGGTCCCGGCAGGTGAACTGCGCGATCGGTTCGATGCCGTTCGCCGCCAGGATTGCCGCGCTCGCGACGCTCGACATATGCACCCGGGCGCTGGCGCCGTCGGTCATGTTGACCGCGTCGAGGTGCCCCTTCAGCGGCATCGCCTTTTCGAGCAGAACCTGCGCCGTGCCGGAGACCGGCGGCGTAATTTCTGCCGTCAGCGCGAATTCGCCGGCGGCCAGACGCCGCGCCAGTTGGCTCACCGGCGCGGCGGCGCGACCGTTCTGCTGGTCAGGCACGCAGATCGCGCTGCAGGCTGGTGCCGTCCGGCGCCTGGGCCTCACCCGATTCCGGTACGGCGGACGAGTCCTCGTGCAGCGACTTCACGATGCCCTGTCTGACATCAGCGCCCCTGGGACACCCTGAGGTGTTTTCATAAGGGAGGATTT
>JAPPPC010000402.1 GCA_028817685.1 Rhodospirillaceae bacterium | reverse complement strand
GCCTATTGGCCGACGGACATCCGCTATGATTCCGCCTCGAAGTCTTTGACGGTGCATTTCGACAACGATGCGCGCTTCACCTATCCGGCCGAACTGTTGCGGGTCGAGAGCCCTTCGGCCGAGGTCCAGGGCCATGCGCCCGACCAGAAAAAGATCGTCGCGGGCCGCCGCCATGTCGGCATCATGGAGATCGAACCGGTCGGCAATTACGCCGTCCGCATCAAGTTCGACGATATGCACGATACGGGCATCTATAGCTGGCAATATCTCCACGAGTTGGGCCAGAAACAGGACAGCGTGTGGCTGGACTACCTCACCGCACTGGCGGCGAGCGGCCAGTCGCGCGATCCGTGACGAATGAGGAGAACGCCATGAGCGGCGCGATCACCGGCTACCACGCCCATATCTATTTCGACGCGGCGAGCGAGGACGACGCCCGGCTGGTGCGCGAGGCGATCGGCGAGCGGTTCGAGACCCGGCTCGGCCGCTGGCACCATAAACCGGTCGGCCCGCACCCCAATTGGATGTACCAGGTCGCCTTCGAGCCGGATGTGTTCGCCGACCTGATCTCGTGGCTGGCGCTCAACCGGCGCGGTCTCACCGTCTTCATCCACCCGGAGACCGGCGACGCCGTGGCCGACCACACCGACCACGCGATGTGGATGGGCGAGATCCTGGAACTCAACATTGACGTGCTGCGAAAGGTGGACGAAGCGCGCTGACGCGCGGCTAAATCGGCTCGCCCTTCACCAGGCGCGGCAGGTCGCCCACGACGCCCATGGCATGGCGCATGAAGAAGCGCTTCGCCGGCGGCAGACGGTTGATCGCGGCGAGGCCCAGGTCGCGGGCCAGGCGCAGCGGCCCGATATCGTTCGAGAACAGGCGGTTCAGCGCATCGGTCGTGGCCGCCATGAAGACGTTGTCGAAACGGCGCCAGCGCTCGTAGCGGGCCAGTACCGGACCGTCACCGATATCGAGCCCCAGCCGGTGCGCGTCGACGACAGCTTCGGCCAGCGCGGCCACGTCGCGGATACCCATATTTAGGCCTTGCCCGGCAATGGGATGGATGACATGCGCCGCATCGCCGATCAGCGCCAGCCGGCGGTCGGTATAGCGCTCCGCATGCATCAGGCCGAGCGGATAGACGAACCGCGGCCCTTCGACTCGGATTTCGCCGAGCCAATCGCCGAAGCGCCGGTGCAGTTCATAGTGGAAGGACTCGTCGTCGAGGGCGAGCATGTCCTGCGCCTGGTCTTTTTTCTCGGTCCAGACGATGCTGCTGCGTTGTTCCGTCATGGGCAGCATCGCGAACGGCCCGGCGGGCAGGAACAATTCGACCGCAACCCCGGCATGCGGGCGCTCATGCGCGACCGTGCAGACGATTGCGGTCTGCGGATAGTCGAAACGGGTCTCGCGGATGCCCGCGGTCTCGCGCAGCGGCGAGTTGCGGCCGTCGGCACCGACGATCAGCCGCGCTGAAATTCGCCGCCTATCCTCCAGCGTGACCGTGGCACCGCCGATATCCCGTTCCGTTCGCGCGACGACGGCGGGCGCTAACAGGTGCAGTCGCGTCTCCGCCGACGCTTCGTGCAGCAAGACATCGCGGATATCCCGGTTCTCCAGGATGTAGCCGAGCGGTGTCTCGCCCAACTCCTGATGGTCATAGTGCAGGAACAGAGAGGACGGCCCATCCCAGGGCGTTCCGTCCGCAACGCGGATGTCCCATATGGGCTGCGCCACGGGCACCATCTGCGACCAGACACCGATCCCGTCGAACACATTGGCGGACCCATAGGCGATGGCCGACGTGCGGCCATCGAATGTGGGATCCCGAAACGCCGGCGGCGCCTGCCGTTCGATGACGGCGACCGATAGTCCGCCCTTCGCCAGCGCCAGCCCCATGGTCGTTCCCGCCATGCCGCCGCCGACGACGATCGCATCAAATTTGAGATCCGTACCTTCGGCCATGCGCCACCATCTCCCAGGCCGTCACCGCTGTCCAGCCATCTGCCAAAATTCCTACTGCCTATTTTATGTGCAACTTATCCGCATTGCCGACAAAATGGGCAAATAATCTGCCTAAAGATTCATCGTCAAACCCGGCTCTCCTAATTTAGTTATTCTTTTCAGCTATTTAAAGGGTGAACAGGAAGACGGCATGCATTTTGAAACAGGTCCCGGAACCGCCGCAACCGGTGGCGGACAAAAGACGTGAAGGAAAGGAACGGCAAATGAAAATGGTCATGGCGGTCATCAAGCCCTTCAAGCTTGACGCCGTCCGGGAGGCGCTCACCGCGATGGGGATCGAGGGTTTGACCGTGACGGAAGTCAAAGGGTTCGGACGGCAAAAGGGACAGACGGAAATCTATCGCGGCGCGGAGTACACGGTGAGTTTTCTGCCAAAGGTCAAAATCGAAGTGGTCTGCGACGCCGCTGTCAGCGATCAAGCGGTCGAAGCGATTCTGTCCGCTGCCAATACCGGCAAGATCGGAGACGGCAAGATATTCGTCATCGATGTCGAAAAGGCCGTTCGCATCCGGACCGGCGAGACTGACGGCGACGCGCTCTGACGCCGTCGGCCGGAGGCGTAGACCCAGCACATTTCAACGACAAACGGCGCGCGACGTCACAGGCAAAGGACGAAGGCGCGCGATCGGCTCCGCGAGAGCCGTAAAGGATTGAGAAGGAGAGATTCAATGCGAAACGTAATGAGAACCGTCGGTGCCGCCCTCGTGCCGATATTGCTTGCCGGGCCGGTGATGGCGGCCGAGGACAAGCTCGATACCGGCGACACCGCCTGGATGCTGACGGCGACCGCCCTGGTGTTGCTGATGACGATACCGGGCCTGGCGCTGTTTTACGGCGGCATGGTGCGCAAGACCAACGTCCTGACGATGGTGATGCAGAGCTTCGCGATCTGCTGCCTCAGCACCGTCTTGTGGATGATCGCCGGCTACTCGATCGCCTTCACCGACGGCGGCGCGCTGAACGCCTTCACCGGGGGGCTGGATAAGATCTTCCTCGCCGGCATGGGCGTGGACGCCATGTCCGGCACCATTCCGGAATCGGTCTTCATGACCTTCCAGATGACCTTCGCGATCATCACCCCGGCGCTGATTACCGGCGCTTTCGCCGATCGCATGAAATTTTCCGCCATGCTGATCTTCATGGGAATCTGGGTGCTGCTCGTCTACTCGCCAGTCGTCCATTGGGTCTGGGGCGGCGGCTTCCTGGCCGAGGAAGGCGTGCTCGACTTCGCCGGCGGCACCGTCGTGCACATCAATGCCGGCGTGGCCGGACTGGTTGCGGCGATCATGCTCGGCAAACGCCGCGGCTACGGCGTCGAGAACATGGCGCCGCACAATCTCGTCCTCAGCATCATCGGCGCGTCGATGCTCTGGGTCGGCTGGTTCGGCTTCAACGCCGGTTCGGCGCTCGCCGCGAACAATGGCGCGGGCATGGCCATGGCGGTCACGCAAATCTGCACCGCCGCCGCCGCGCTGTCCTGGCTGTTCGCGGAATGGATCGTGCACGGCAAGCCGAGCGTGCTCGGCATCGTCTCCGGCGCGGTCGGTGGGCTGGTCGCGATCACTCCGGCGGCGGGTTTCGTCGATCCGATGGGTGCCCTAATCATGGGAATCATCGCCGGTGTCGCCTGTTTCTGGGGCGCCACCTCGCTGAAGCGGATGTGCGGCTATGACGACTCGCTGGACGTGTTCGGCGTGCACGGCGTCGGCGGGATCGTCGGCGCGCTGTTGACCGGCGTTTTCGCGGTCGAAGCGATCGGCGGCACCCCGGGTCTGCTCGAAGGCAATGCCGGTCAGGTCTGGACCCAGTTCGTCGGCATCCTTGCGACCATCGCCTATTCGGCGATCGCAACGGCGATCATTCTGAAAGTCGTCGATTTGGTCGTCGGACTGCGGGTCGACGAAGAGACGGAGATCGAAGGTCTCGATATCAACCTACATGGCGAGGTCGTCCAATAGACCCGATTACCCATCGACTGTATCAGGGGGGCCTTCGGGTCCCCCTTTTTTTCGAATCAGACCGCTTATGTTTAGTACCACCCGCAGAGCGCACCCCTACATCTAGATTTCGGCCGCTTGTCTTAAAACCTTAATCCGATTAAGATCAACTGCTTACGTTTATTTTTTAGAT
>JAPPPC010000037.1 GCA_028817685.1 Rhodospirillaceae bacterium | reverse complement strand
CAGCGCCGCGCGGATGACATCGAGTTCGTCTTTGATAATGCCAAGATCGGTGACGGTGCAGCCGAGCTGGGTCAGTGCCGCGGCCAAGGCGAAGCGGTTGGCGTCGAATATTGCACCGGGATCGAGCATGCCACCGGGATCGCGCAACTCGTCGCCGCTGGAAAAGACGGCGACTCTGAGCGGTTCGAATACTCGGAGCGCGGTCCGGCCCAACGACGCTGCAACCCCCACATCCTGGGGCCGCAACAACTGGCCTGCCCGCAGGACCTTCTCGCCGTCGCGAATATCTTCCCCGGCATCGCGTTTGTTGGCGCCGCGTTTGATGCCCGGCATGATGACGACATCGTCGCCATCCACACGGCAATCTTCCTGCATCATCACCGTATCCGGCGGATCATCACCGCCCGGCATCGGTGCACCGGTAAAGATTCGAACCGCTTCGCCACGCCGCGCCGGCCGGTCGAGCGGATGGCCGGCCGCCGCGCGCCCGGTGACCGGCAACCGCGTTTCCGCCTGCGCATCGAGATCGTCGAAATACACCGCGTAGCCATCGACGGCCGAATTGTCGTGCGGCGGCACGTTGAACGGCGCGACGATATCCTCCGCCAGGATGCGGCCGTTGGCCTCGGCCAGCGCCACTTCGGTCTGGTCCGCGATCGCCGCCGTCCGGTCATGCAGGGCCCGCAGCGCCTCGTCCAGCGGCGTCAGACTGTCACCGAAGGCGAAGCAGTCGTCGCTAAGCTGCGCCATGGGAGACGCTCCGCATCAATTCGACATGGACGAGAATGAAGTCGGCGATGGTGGGGACATCGTCCAAATCGAGGACCGGCACCCGAACCTGCGGCAGCGACTCGTCGCTGGCGACGGCCACGATATAGGGGTCGTCGACGCACAACAGGTCCTTACCGACGGACGGTCGGTGAATTTCCATCTTCGGGTGGCTATCGCGCTTGAAACCTTCGACCAACAGCAAATCGACGGGCGACATCCGCGCGACCAGCGCGTCCAGGCTCGGTTCCGGGCCGCCGCGGTTCTCATGCATCAGCGCCCACCGGTTGGCCGAACCCACCATGACTTCGGTCGCCCCCGCGCGCCGGTGCTCGTAGGAATCCTTGCCCGGCTTGTCGATATCGAAATTATGATGCGCGTGCTTGACCGTGGATACCGAATAACCTCGGCCGATCAGCTCCGGCAACAGGCGCTTCACCAGCGTTGTCTTGCCGCTGCCGCTCCACCCTGCAAGGCCGAAAATCTTCATGGCTAGCCCGCGCCGCTTTTTTCGGCGTGCGGAACAGGCTTATCGGCCGGCTCTTCCGCGGGCGCGGGCTTCGGGTCATTTGCCGTCAAATGTTTCAAGCCGGTCTTCAAATAGTCGTAGCCGGTGACGATGGTCAGCGCCGCGGCGATCCATAGACCGATTTCCCCGATCAGCGTCGCTGGGATCATGGCCGGTGACGCATCGCCGATGATCAAAAAGCCCAGGGTGAGCATCTGGATCACCGTTTTCCACTTGGCCAGCTTGCTGACCGGCACGCCCACCTTGATGTCGGCCAGGAACTCGCGCAATCCGGAAACCAGCATCTCGCGGCACAGGATGACCAGGCCGGCGAGAATAGACAGGCCGGTGACACGATCGAACGCCACCAGCATCAGGATCACCGCGGCGACGAGTAGCTTGTCGGCAACCGGGTCGAGGAACTTGCCGAAATTCGAGATCGTGCCCATCGACCGCGCTGCGTACCCGTCGAAAAAATCGGTCAGGCAGGCGAAGGTGTAGAGTCCGAGCATGACCCAGCGCGTCAGCTCTCCATCAACCCAGAATAGGGCGACGATTGCCGGTATCACTCCTATACGCGACAGCGTCAGGAGATTCGGCAGGCTGGTGATCATTCGGCTATCTCCTTGGGCGAAAACGCCTTTTCAGGCGCCACGCCGGTCGGAATTTATTCTACTGATCGATGTGGAAATGACCATAAATTTTCTCCGCAACCGCCTTGCTGATGCCGCCGACGGCCTCCAGGTCGGCGAGCCCGGCGCGCGCCACATTGCGGGCCGAGCCGAAATGCAGCAGTAGTGCCTTCTTGCGCTTCGCACCAACCCCCTCAATCTCGTCGAGCGGCGATGCCGTGATCTCGCGCGCCCGTTTCGCGCGATGGGTGGTGATCGCGAACCGGTGCGCCTCGTCGCGTAAACGTTGGATGAAATAGAGCAGCGGATCGCGCGGCGGCAGGGTGAAACCGCCGCCATCCGGCACGTAGAACCGCTCCCGCCCGGCATTGCGGTCGGGACCCTTGGCGACGCCGAGCAAGTGGACGTCGTCGATCCCCAATTCGGCAAAGACCTCCTCGGCGATGCCAAGCTGGCCGCGGCCGCCATCGACGACCACCAGATCCGGCCAATTCCCCTCCGACCGGTCCGGGTCTTCTTTCAGGGCACGCGTGAAACGGCGCGTCAGGACCTCGCGCATCATGGCGTAATCGTCGCCCGCTTCCGCATCGCCGCCGGCGCCGACGGTCTTAATGTTGAACTTACGGTAAGCATTTTTCATCAGCCCGTCCGGACCGCTCACGATCATCGCGCCGATGGCGTTGCTGCCTTGTATATGGCTGTTGTCATAAACCTCGATCCGTGCCGGCGCGTTATCGAGATCGAGCCGCTTGGCCAACGCGTCCAGGGCACGCCGGTGGGTCGTACTTTCCGCCAGACGCCGACCGAGCGCTTCGCGCGCGTTGGACATCGCGTGCTCGACCGGTTTGCGCTTGTCCCCGCGGCGCGGCGTCAGCAATTGAACCTTGCGTTCCGCGCGGGTCGACAGGGCCTCGGCGATCAATTCATGTTCCGCCAGCGCGTGGCTCAGCAGCACGATCCGCGGCGGCGGCTTGTTGTCGTAAAACTGGCCGACGAACGCGGACAGAACCGCTTCCGGCTCCAGGTGTCGGTCGTGACTGGGGAAATAGGCCCGGTTGCCGTAGTTGCGGCCCCCTCTGAAGAAGAAGACCTGAACGCATGACTGCCCACCCTCCTGATGCAACGCAATGACGTCCGCGTCGTCGAGGCCGGAGAGGTTGATATCCTGATGTGCCTGCACTTGGGTCAGCGCCCGAATACGATCCCGGATGCGGCCCGCAACCTCGAATTCCAGCGCGTCGCTCGCCTCTTCCATCCGCTGCGCCAGGCGCGCCTGCACTTTGCCGCTGTGCCCCGTCAGGAATTCGTGCGCCTCACCGACCAGCGCCGCGTAGTCTTCCTGGCTGATCCGGCCTACGCAGGGCGCGCTGCAGCGCTTGATGTGGAACTGCAAACAGGGCCGGGTCCGGCTCCGAAAGATACTGTCAGAGCAGTTGCGCAATAAGAAGGCCCGCTGCAACGCGGCGATCGTGCGGTTCACCGCACCGGCCGACGCGAACGGTCCGAAATAGCGTCCTTCACGCTTCCGAGCACCGCGATGCTTCATCAACTGCGCGAAGTCGTGGTCGCCGGTGATCAGGATGTGCGGAAACGTCTTGTCGTCGCGCAGCAAGACGTTGTAGCGCGGCCGCAATTTCTTGATCAGGTTCGATTCCAGAAGGAGCGCTTCTACCTCGGTATGGGTGGTCACGAATTCCATCGAGCGGGTTTCCGCGATCATGCGCTGCAGTCGGATCGGCAATTTCGACGGGCTGGCGTAGGTCGCGACGCGCTTGCGCAGCTGATGGGCCTTACCGACATACAGCGCGTCGCCCCGCTGATTGAGCATGCGGTAGACTCCGGGCGTGGTCGGCAGGGTTCGCAGGTAGGACTGGATAACGGCCGCACCGGAGGCCAGGCCGCGATGGCCTTCGCTGTTTCCCGGGACGGCTTCGTGGCCGGTTCTTGCGCGTTCGCTCATCGCCGTGTCGACTGTCGCTCCAGCGCCTTTGGCGCCCCTCTAAGATGGCGCCGATTCGCGCCGATTTCGAAGGCTATAACGATATCCACGCCTTCTGTGGATAACTTTGTTGAAAATGCCCCTCTTGGAACACAAGGATCAACGAAAGCAGCGGCTTGCCCTTTTTGCCTAAAAATTAGGCATATCGCCTAACATATTGAAAAATATGAATTAACGAGATGGTTAATATTACTGAACGGTTAAAACAAAATTAATTTGATGCGTTGGCCAATCTTGCAATCCGCGCAAACGGGCTGTGCACAACTGTGCCCTGTTCAGTGACGAAAGAAGTCCTTTCTCATCAAATAGTTGGCGGCAGCCGTTGTGGTCATGGATTGGATTACCGCGCGAATCACTCCTCCGGTTCGGCATCAGGCGGCGGCTGCGCCCAGCCGAGATGCTGCCCACCATCCAACGCGATCATCTGACCGGTCATCGATGGCGAGTCGATGATGAAACGGACCGCGCGGGCGACTTCTTCGGAAGACGCGCCGCGTTGCAGCGGCACCGAGGCTTGCTGCCGTTGGAACTGCGCTTCGGTCTGCCGCACATTGCGCAAAGTCGGACCTGGTCCGATGCCGTTGACCCGAATGCGCGGGGCAAGCGCCAGGGCGAGTGTCCGGGTTAGGGTCCACAAGCCGGTCTTGCTCAAGGTGTAGGACAGGAAGTGCGGCGTCAGATTCCAGACCCTTTGATCGATGATGTTGACGATGACACCGTCCTTATCGTCCGGCAGCGCCGCCGCCATATCCTGCGACAGCACGAAAGGCGCGCGAAGATTGGGTTCGATGTGGGCGTCCCAGCTGCCCCGCGTCACCGTGTCGAATTCATCGCGGTCGAAGGTCGACGCGTTGTTGACCAGGCAGCCGATCGGGCCGAAGGCCGAAACGGAATCCGCCATCAAATTGCGGGTCTCCTCCTCACGCGCCAGATCGGCCTTCAGAGAAACCGCCTCCCCGCCAGCCGCCTTGATCTCATCGACGACCGCTTCGGCCTCTTCCGCCGACCGGTTGTAATGTACCACCACCGACCAGCCCCAAGCTCCAAGGTCGCAGGCGATTGCCCGGCCGATCCGGCGCGCGGCACCGGTGACGAGAACGGTTTTCGGGATGGACATGCCATCGGAGCTGGGGCGGATAGTTTCGTCCATCATATGCCGCGCCGGGCGCTGCGCCGTTTGCGTTTTCCCTTGCCGCGGCCTTTCGGCAACACGCCGCTTGGCACCGACTGGATGCTGGCGGCGATCTTCTTGTTCACCGGCGCGGTGTCGACAGGCATGTCGAGGTCATAAGCCTCGATGCGCTTGATCTCGTCCCGTAGGGCGGCGGCCTCTTCGAATTCCAAATCGGCCGCCGCTGCGCGCATGCGCGCCTCGACCGCGTTGATGTAGGTCTTGATATCCATGCCGACGAGGTGTTTCAGCTTGGCGTCGCCGGTATCGACCGTGACGTGATCGCGCTCGTAGACGGAATCGAGAATATCGGAAATCTGTTTGCGGACCGATTCCGGCGTAATGCCATTGGCCGCGTTATAGGCCTGCTGACGTTCGCGCCGGCGGTTCGTCTCCGTGATCGCGTACTCCAGCGAGTCCGTCATATTGTCGGCGTACAACAGCACCCGGCCATCGATATTGCGCGCCGCGCGGCCGATGGTCTGAACCAGCGAAGTGCGCGAACGCAGATATCCTTCCTTATCCGCATCCAGGATCGCGACCAGCGCGCATTCCGGGATGTCGAGCCCCTCGCGCAGCAGATTGATACCCACCAATATGTCGAATACGCCGAGCCGCAGGTCCCGGATGATCTCGATCCGCTCCAAGGTGTCGACGTCGGAATGGATGTAGCGGACTTTCAGCCCCGCCTCGATCATGTAGTCGGTCAGGTCTTCCGCCATACGCTTGGTCAGGGTGGTGACCAGCACCCGTTGGTCGGCCTCCGTGCAGGCCTTGCACTCGGCCAGCAGATCGTCGACCTGATTTTCGGTCGGACGGATATGGCACACGGGGTCGATCAGCCCGGTCGGCCGCACGACCTGTTCGACGAAGACGCCGCCGGTCCGCTCCAGCTCCCAGCCGCCTGGCGTTGCCGACACGTAGATCGTCTGCGGCCGCATCGCTTCCCACTCCTCGAACTTCAGCGGCCGGTTGTCCATGCAGGAGGGCAGGCGGAACCCGTATTCCGCCAGGGTCGATTTGCGCGCGTAGTCGCCACGATACATGCCGCCGAGCTGCGGCACGGTGACGTGGCTCTCATCCACGATCAGAAGCGCGTCGTCCGGCAAGTATTCGAAGAGTGTCGGCGGCGGCTCGCCGGGATTGCGGCCCGACAGGTAGCGCGAATAATTTTCGATACCGGCGCAGGAGCCGGTCGCCTCGATCATCTCCAGATCGAACACGGTGCGCTGTTCGAGACGCTGCGCTTCGAGCAATTTGTTGTTGTCGTGCAGCAGCTTGAGATGAGTTTTTAGCTCCGCCTTGATCCCTTCGACAGCCTGAATCAGGGTCGGGCGCGGTGTCACATAGTGGCTGTTGGCGTAGATCCGGACCGATTCGAGCGACGCCGTCTTCTCGCCGGTCAGCGGGTCGAACTCATTGATCGCTTCCACTTCGTCGCCGAACATCGAGACGCGCCAGGCACGGTCCTCATAGTGGGCCGGGAAGATCTCGATCGTGTCGCCGCGCACCCTGAACGCACCGCGCTGGAAATTCGTATCGTTGCGCCGATACTGTAGTTCGACCAGCTGCTGCATCAGCTTACGCGGATCGAGCTGCGTACCGGCCTTCACCGTCGCGGTCATGCGAGAATAAGTCTCGACCGCCCCGATGCCGTAGATGCAGGAGACGGAGGCGACGATCACCACATCGTCGCGCTCCAGCAGGGCCCGTGTCGCCGAGTGCCGCATGCGGTCGATCTGCTCGTTGATCGACGACTCCTTCTCGACATAGGTGTCGGTGCGCGGGACATAGGCCTCGGGCTGGTAGTAGTCGTAATAGGAGACGAAATATTCGACGGCGTTGTTTGGGAAGAAGCCCTTCATTTCGCCATAGAGCTGCGCCGCCAAGGTCTTATTGGGTGCCAGCACCAGGGTCGGGCGTTGCAAATTCTGGATCACCTGCGCGACCGTGAACGTCTTGCCGGAACCGGTCACACCGAGCAGCACCTGATCGCGCTCCCCCCCGGCAAGTCCGCCCGACAGTTCGCCGATCGCCTGCGGTTGGTCGCCGGCGGGCTCGTATTCGGAGTTCAGATCGAACCGGACGCCGCCCTCGGTCAACGGGCGTTCGAAATCGGGGCGCGCCTCCAATTGGGTCAGGAAGGCGGGCGATACTTCAGCGAGTCCGGGTGCGTCGGCCATGGTACTTTATATAGGAAAGCAGGGCTGGAAATCGATTCGATGCGTCACGCTTTCGCGACTTTGTACGCACAGCGCCGCGCGCCGGCGAGAATATGGTCTGTTCGCTCCACCGTTACATCATCGCCAAGCACCGTTTGGAAGACTCGCAGCTCCGCCGCGCAAATGCCCGTGCAGGACGCCGCCGCCGTACAGATCGGACAATGGTTCTCGGTCAGCAGGTATCCGTCGCC
Source organism: Rhodospirillaceae bacterium (assembly GCA_028817685.1). Taxonomy (GTDB): domain Bacteria; phylum Pseudomonadota; class Alphaproteobacteria; order UBA8366. Next base: position 8,324 of record JAPPPC010000037.1, on the reverse strand, counting down.
ATCCTTTTCCAGGTCCGCCATGTAACCTTCGTCGGAGCGTATCTTCGCGAGCCGCTGCAAACGGCTGCGCAGAGTCTTCGCCGCACCGATGCGCTGCTGATAGTTCTCGATCTGCTGGTCCGCGCGCGCGTCGACCAACCGATCCATGCCGTCCGGCCCGAAAGCTGTCTTTGTCGACTCGATCAACTCGACGATGAGGTCGGCATGACCATCCGGGAACAGCGCATCGGCGGCTTGGGTCAGGCGCCACAGCTTAGCGGGCCGGCCGATCGGACGCGGTTCCTCGACGAACGCCACCAGCCCTTCATCGCGCAGCGCGTAGAGGTGCTGACGGACCGCCATTGCGGAAATACCTAGGTCATCAGCCAACGCCGCCGCATCGCGCGGACCATGCCGTTTCAAAAGATCTTGGATGACGCGGCGCGTGCCGCTGCGCGAGGTGTTCTTGCCCATAAGACATTTCTAAAGTTTTTTCTTTACAATATCAAGGGTCGGATTTTATAGTTTATAAAGTTTTATCTTTAGGAAAAGAGGAGCAATCCGATGTCCGAAACGCCTCACCGCGTCGCCTCGCTTTCCGAACTGCAGACCAAAGGCCGCATACTAATCAAGCATGGCGACAAGCAGGTCGCCCTGTTCCATGGCCCCAAAGGCGTCTACGCCTGCAACAACCGCTGCCCGCACGAAGGCTATCCGCTGAGCCAGGGTACCTTGGTCGAAGGCTGTGTTCTGACCTGCAACTGGCATAATTGGAAATTCGACCTGGAGAGCGGCGAGACCATGGTCGGCGGCGACACGCTGCGCCGTTATCCGGTCACCCTCGATGGGGACGATGTCATTCTGGATCTCTCCGATCCGCCGGGTGAAGCGCGCATCGCCGCCGCGTTGGAGGAAATACGCGAAGCCATGGACAAGGAAGAGTATGACCGCATGGCGCGGCTGGTCGCGCGCATCGAGCGAGCGGGAGGCGATCCGCTGGACGCCCTGCGCGAAGCCGTGCGCATCGGCCATGACCGGATGGAATTCGGCATGACCCACGCTTTCGCCGCCGCCCCCGATTGGCTGCGCCTGCGCGAAGCGCGGGCGCAGAATGACGCGGAACGGCTTGTCGCCCTGCTCGAACCGGTCGCCCATATCGGCTTCGACACCATGCGCGAACCGTCCTTCCCATTCTCCGAAGAGATTCGGCCCTATGACGCGGCGGCCTTGGTTGCCGCGATCGAGGCGGAAGACGAAGATCGCGCGGTAGCGCTGCTGCGCGGCGGCCTGGCGGCGGGACTTGGGTTCGCCGCGTTCGAGGAACCGCTGACCCGTGCGGCGCTGGCTCACTATGGCGCGTTCGGTCACTCGCTGATCTATGTGGCCAAGGCGGGAGAGCTTATCCAGCGGTTGGGCACAGAGGCTCAGGAACCCGTGCTGCTCGCGCTGGTCCGCATGATCGTCTACGCGCGGCGGGAAGATCTCATCCCGGAGTTCCGGTCTTACGGCGATGCGCTGAGGGCCTGGGACAGTGAAGGGACCGCGCCGACCACCTACCGGGACTATGTGGGAAAATCCGTGCGTCAGGTGCTGAACCGCGCCCTCGGCTCCTCGGCCGATCCCGCCGCGCTGTACGACGCGCTGCTCGGCGCGAACTGCTGGAACATGCTGTATTTCGATTTACCGTTGCAGGACCGCGTGGCCGGCGCGATCGCAGACAACGTCTCCTGGCTGGATTTCACGCACGGGCTGACGTTCGCCAATGCGGTACGCGTGCAATGCACCAAGTTTCCGGAGCTGTGGCCGGCGGGGCTGTTGCAGATGGGCTGTTTCGTCGGCCGCAATGCGGGGTTTGTCGATGGCGGCCAGGATGTCTCCCGCTGGCGGGTCAGCGACGGCACCGCGTTCCTGGAACGCCAGCAACGGGCGCTGTTAGACCATGCCCAGCCGGAACATATCGTGTCCTGCCATCTGGTGAAGGTGTTGACCGCGCTGGCCGACGAATTGGCCGCCGCACGGCCGGATGCCCCCTGGCGCAGCGACGCGCTGGCGGCAGTGAACCGCTTCCTGCACACGCCGCTGAAACGCAAACACGCGGCCCGCACGGCGCGGCAAGCCCTCGATCTTGTCGCCGCTGAATAGCTGTTCATCCGGCAGAATATGGTAGCGTGCGGGCCCATGCGGTCCGCCAATCCCCTCGCCTATTCGCTGATGGCCTGCGCCGCCCTACTGTGGGCAGGCAATATCGTGCTCGGCCGCGCGGCAAGCGTTTCGGTGCCGCCGGTCGGCCTGTCCTTCTGGCGCTGGGCCGTCGCCTTTGCGATCTTCCTGCCTTTCGTCCTGCCGCTCATGCGCAAGCAATGGCCGGTCCTGCGCCGCGAATGGCGGTTGCTTGCCATACTCGGCCTGCTCGGCGTCGCGGTTTTTCACACCTTCCTCTATATCGCGGTCAACACGACCACGGCGATCAACGTCTCGCTGATCTATGCCGCGACACCAGCCCTGGTCCCTCTATTGGCGCGCCTTGTGCTAAGCGACCGGATTGGCGCGCGGCAGGCGGCCGGTATCGTCCTGTCCTCACTCGGTATCGCCATCGTCGTAACCCGGGCCGACTGGGACGCCCTGCGGGCGCTGCAATTTACTACCGGCGATCTGTGGATGATCGCCGCCGTCATCGGGTGGAGCCTGTATTCCGTGCTGGTCAAACGGCGGCCTGCGGATTTGCACCCCAATGCGATGCTGGCCGGCATGATGGGCTGCGGGCTATTGATGATCCTGCCCTTCTATCTGTGGGAAGCCCTAACCGCCCGAACGATGCCGCTCGATTGGAACACCACATGGATCGTCGGCTATGTCGCGATCTTCGCGTCGATCTTCGCCTATCTGTGCTACAACCGCGGCATCGAGCTCGTCGGACCGAGCCGCGCCGCGCTCACCGCGCATATGCTCCCGGTGTTCGCCGCCATTTTGGCGGTCATCTTCCTGGGCGAAACTCTGCATCTCTATCATCTGGCCGGCGCGGCCGCCGTTGTCATCGGCATCGTCCTGTCCGGTTCCACGGGTTCCGCCAAAACCACGTAGCGCAGCGGACCGCCCGTCGTGACCGCGTCGAAGGGATAGCAGGTGACAAGCACCAGGCCGCGCTGGTCCATGGCGAGCCGTGCGCGATCCTTGTGCACCACGTGGCGGGTCCGCACCGCATATTCCGTGACACCGCCATCGCGGCCGGTGACCTGCAGCCGGTCTCCGGGCAGCAGGTCCCGCAGAAAGCTAAAATGCGTATCGCGATGTCCGGCGATCACGCTCATGCCGGCGCCGCCGGGCAGCGCCGTCCCGTCGACATGGCCCGGCCCGAAAGCCAAGGTGCGGCCGCTGCCGCCGGCGAGCACCAACAAATCCTCCGACAAGCGGGGGGCCTGCAAGCGCGCGACCGGCCAGGTATCGGCCCAGGGCCAGGGATGCGGTTCCGAAATGCCGAGTTGGGCCCGGGTCCAGGCGCCGGCGAGCAGGCCTTGCGCGAGTGCGGCTTTGGCGTGGATCCAGCCGCCGGCGGCGATTTGCCACATTCCGATGGCGAATAGGACGACGACGGCAAAGGTGCGGCGGCGGCTCATGCCGCGCGCCTGCGCCGCGCCAGAACCAATCCCAGCCCCAACAGCAGAACCGCACCGCCGATCAACAGATTCAATGTCGCCGGCGTCGCGCCGCGGCTGCCGAAAACCTTGGCGTAGGTCCAACCGGCCGGCAGATCGGTCGGGACCGCTTGCCGCTGCAAGCCTTCGGCTGCCGGCCGTGCCGGCGTCCGGTCGACGCTCACCAGGCTGGTATATTTGCTCAGCAATCCGTGTGTCAGCGCCAGCTCCAGTACCGACTGACGCACGGCCTTCGGATCGGCGCCGAACGCCAATTCGTTCATCGCCGCGGTGATACCGTCGCGCGCCCAAAGCTTGGCAATTCCCCGGGCTTCCCGCGCGGTGGCGATATCGAGATGGCGGCGCCACCGGTCATCGCCGCGCAGGCCGGACACCGTCAGCGCTTGGGGCCCGCCCGATAGGCGGGCGGTAAAGACGAGCGGCTCGGCATTGTACAAGTCCGGCAGATTGACCGGCCATTGATCGGTGAGCGGCGCCCCGTCGCGCGCGGCGGCGATCCGCGTCATGGCGGGCCGCTCCAGCTTTCCGAACAGGCGCGACATGGCCGCTTTCACCTCCGCCAGATTGCCGATATGGGTGAAGGTGCCGCGGCCGAAGGCGGCGGCGCGGCGCATGAAATAGCTGTTCGGCGCGCTGCCGATACCAACGGTGAAGAGCCGGCTGTCTCCGAGATCGCGGCGGATACGGCGGAACAATGCCGCCTCATTGCCGACCGAACCGTCGGTGATCAACACCACCTGGCGCAGCCGCGGCCCGCCGATCTTGCCATCGAGCGCCAGTGCCAGTCCCGCGGCGATGTTGGTGCCACCGTCCGCTTCCAACCCGTCGATACGGCGCAGCGCGCCCGCGAGGTGGCGGCCACGCGCGGGCCGCAGACCGTCATACAGGGCCGTTGCATCGCTGGCGAAGCGCACCACATTGAACCGGTCTTCCGGCCGCAACCGTTCGAGCGCGAGACGCAGCGCCGCCTTGGCCTGCGCGATCGAATCCCCATGCATCGAGCCGGACGTGTCGATGATGAACACGACGTCGCGCGGGATCAGCGGTTGCGCCGAAGGGGCGCGGGTCGGCGGCGCGACGATGGCCATCACATAGGTCTCTTCGCCCCGGGTCTCGCGGAACAGGGCCGCGAACGGCGCCGCGCCCGTGTCCGGACGCCACTGTAGGATATAGTCGCGATTGGCGGCCTGATCGCCCCCGTCGAGCGTGATCTCAAAGCGATCCGCGCCGGCATCCGCGACATCGATCCTGTGGCTCGGGCTGCGCAGCATGGCGACCGGCATGCCGGGATCGAGGCGGACATTTATCGCTATGGAATTGGCCGGCCCCGATGCCGGACCGCGGACCGGCGGGGTGATCCGTTCCGCATCCGGAACCTGTGCGGTGTTCGCCGCCCAGCCGGTGCCGCCGACTCCGACGATGGCCCGGTTGCCGGGAATGAAGCGCGGCGCCACGACGGACGGGAAACGCAGCGCGACGAGCCCGTCGGTGAAACGCAACCGCTGCTGATAGCCGATCTCAACCGCGATCTCGCTGCGTGGCGCGATGTTGGCCACCGAGGCGGTGAAGATGTTCGGCCGCTCCTGCTCGATAAGGCTGGCCCGCTGCCCGGCGCGCCTGGCGGCATTGTATACCCGTTGCGCCTGTTCCTTCTCGCGGATCTCGCCTTCGATGATCCGCTCGGCGATCTTCATGCGCAGCGTGTCGATGGCCGCGTTCTCCGCCAACGGGAAGACATAGACCCCTTCGACCCATTCGTCGCCCGGATTGCGGAAGGTCTGCCGCACCCGAACCCGCGCGATGACGCCGCTGACGTCGATCTGGACATCGGTTCGCAGCGCCGGTGCGGTCCGCGGCTCGACTCCGTCGCCATGGAAGGTCATGCCGGTCCCCGACGGCCGGCGGTCCGGTTCGGCTTGTATCGCCCAAACCGGTTGCGTGCTCAAAATCAGCGCCGCGATGAATGCGAACAAACGCATGCGAATTCTCCCAATCCGTTTCGGCGGACAGGAGACAGGGCGAAGACGGCGCGGCTAGGTCGCCGCCGCGCCGTTTCGCGGGCAAGACTGTGGCAATAAGGGGGCGGGCGCTACAGCGCCTTGGCGCGGACCGGGTCCTTCAGCACGTTGACCAGCGCGTCGGCGGCCTCGGTGCCCTTGATCTTGAAATGGTCCTGGAAGAAGCGGACATGCTCGCTGTGGCCGTGAAACTGCTGCGGCGTCAGCACCATGGAGAGGATCGGCACTTCGGTCTCGAGCTGCACCTTCATCAAGCCGTTCAGCACGGCGCGGGCGACGAATTCGTGCCGGTAGATGCCGCCATCCACGACGAAACCGGCGGCAACGATGGCAGCGAACTCACCCGTCTTGGCCAGCAGCTTCGCCTGCAGCGGGATCTCGTAACTGCCGGGGACATCGTAGATTTCGACACGCGCCCGGTCGCCGCCCTCGGCTTCGAACGCGTCGAGGAAGGCCTCGCGCCCCTGATCGACGATCTCCTTGTGCCAGTTCGCCTGGACGAAGGCGACGCGGCTGGTGGCGATGCCGGCGGGCAGCGGGGTGACGTTGTCGTTCGGGTCGCTCTGGGGCATGACAATCCTCTCGTTTAACGCCCGTGCAGTGTGCGGGATAGGAGGGGGTATCGACAAAAAAATAATTGGCGATTATATTATGAGAAATTCTCATGAATTGAAATACACATGCCGGACCGGCCCTTCCGCACCCCCTTGAACGCGGTGCGCGCCTTCGAATGCGCAGCGCGCCTGCTGAGCTACACGCGCGCCGCCGCCGAGCTCGGCGTGACCCAGGGCGCGGTGAGCCGGCAGATCGCCACCCTGGAATCCTATATCGGCCAGCCCCTGTTCCGCCGCGCCGGCCGCGGCATCGCGCTGACCTTCGCCGGCGAGCGCTACGCCGCCGACGTACGCGCCGCGCTGGCCAGCCTCGAATCCGCCTCCGCCCGCATCATGCACCGCCCGGACGAATCCGTGCTGATCGTCGGCGCCAGCGCGGTGGCGAGCCGCTGGCTGATCGGCCGCCTGGCGGAATTCCAGCGCGCGCACCGCACCCTATCGGTGCATCTGCGCGACATCGCCGGCACCGCCGATCTGCACGGCATCGACATCGCCGTCCTGGACGCGCCGGCGACGGAGCCCAGCCTCGACTCGCACGAGATCCTGCGCGAGCGCCTGACCCCGGTCTGCAGCCCCGCCGGCGCGGTGCCGGACAGCCCCGCCGCCCTGGCGGCCAGCACGCTCTTGCACCTGACCGCCTATCCGGACGCCTGGACGCACTGGTTCGCCGCGGCCGGCGTCACCGGCGGCTACGGCATCCAGGGGCCCGTGTTCGACGATGTGGCGCTCGCCATCGAGGCGGCGATCCAGGGCCAGGGGGTCGCGATCGCGCCGGCGCACGCGGTCGAGGCGGATCTCCGCGCCGGCCGCCTGGCCGCCCCCTTCCCGGTCAGCGTCTCCAGCGGCCGCCGCTACCATCTCGCCTGGCCCAAGGCCAAGGGCCGGCTGCAAAAAGTCCGCCTGTTCCGCGATTTTATCCTTGCCGCACCCGGGGCCGACCGCGTTTGATTGGCCCGAATCCAAGCGCGCAGGGGGAGATAAATTGCCGCAATTCGACGAAACATTCGAGGGCCCGCTGGCCGGGGTCACGGTGCTCGACCTGTCGCGCCTGGTGGCTGGCAACATGGTCAGCCTGCAGCTCGCCGATTACGGCGCCGAGGTCATCAAGATCGAACCGGCGGACAAGGGCGACCCGTTGCGCCACTGGGTGACCGACGGCCTGTCCCTCAGCTGGAAGGTCTATGGCCGCAACAAGAAGAGCGTCTCGCTCAACCTGCGCGAGGCGGCGGGTAAGGACATCCTGCTGCGCCTGGTCGAACAGGCCGACGTGATGATCGAGAACTACCGGCCCGGCACGCTCGAGAAAATGGGGCTCGGTCCCGACGTGCTGCACGGGCGCAATCCCGGCCTGGTGCTGGTGCGAGTCTCCGGCTTCGGTCAGACCGGCCCCTACAAGCACCGGCCGGGCTTCGGCACCCTGGTCGAGGCGATGTCCGGCTTTGCCTACCGCAACGGTTTCGACGACCGCGAACCGGTATTGCCGCCGCTCGCCATGGCCGACATGATCGCCGGCCTGTCGGGCGCCATGTCGGTACTGATCGCCCTGCGCGAGCGCGAGGTGAAGGGGGGCGACGGCCAGGTCATCGACCTGTCCCTGCTGGAGCCGATTTTCTCGATCATGGGCGCCGAGGCCGCCTGGCACCAGGGCACCGGCAAGACCCGCGTGCGGGCCGGCAGCGGTTCGACCACCGCCTCGCCGCGCAACGTCTACGCCACCCAGGACGGCAAGTGGCTCGCCATGTCCGGCTCCATGCAGTCGATGGCGGAACGCATCTTCAAGGTCATCGGGCGCGCCGACATGATCGACGACCCCAAATTCCTCACCAACGAGGACCGGGTGAAGAACCGGCACGAGGTCGATGCGGCGGTCGGCGGCTGGATCGGCACGCGCACGCTGGAGGAATGCATGGAGGTGTTCGAGCGCGAGAGCGTCACGGTCGCGCCGGTCTACGATATCGAGCAGATCATGGCCGATCCGCATTTCCGCGAGCGCGAGGTGATCGTCGATTTGCCGGACGAGGAGATGGGCACCGTGGCGATGCACAACATCACCCCGCGCC
>JAPPPC010000548.1 GCA_028817685.1 Rhodospirillaceae bacterium | reverse complement strand
GCCATAATTAGCCCGGTTGTCCGTTTCTGTCTCCGCTATTTCCCGCATCGCCCGGCTTGGCTGGTGCAGCAGCCGATTGATCAGCAGCCGGGTCGCTTCGGCGGCATCCGCGCCGGGCTCCTCCGCCAGAAGGGTATTTCGCGTGGTCTCGAAATGCTCGCGCAGGGCGACGATCGCCGGAACGGCGCCGCGGCCCGCCCGACTGCGTCGCCACACGGCGACCTCCTGGTCGACGATTTCCCATGCGGAATCCGCGGCCACGTTGCGCGTCGACCGACCCTGCAGCGCGACGCGCTCCAAATCTTCCAGCGAAAACAGGAAGGCGCCTTCCAGCTCGGCGACATCGGGGTCGATATCGCCCGGCACGCCGGCATCGATGAGCAGGACCGGACGGCGGCGGCGCGCCACCAGCGCCTGCTCCATCGCCGCCGCCGTAATCAGATGGCGGCCGGTACCCGCAGCGGCGACGACGATTTCCGCCCCGCGCAACGCCGCGTCGAAACGATCGAACGGCACGAACCCGTACCCCGCCCGCCGGGCAGCCGTCTCGGTCCGCCGCGAGGGTCCACTCATGGTGATATTCGTCGCCCCGGCCGTTCGGAATTGTTCGACGATGATGTCGCCCATATCCGCCAGACCGACAATGAGCAATCGCGCGTCCGTCAAATCGCCTTGCACGTCGCGGGCGATCCGTCCGGCGGCCGAGGCGATGGATACCGAGTGCAAACCGATATCGGTCTCGGTGCGGACCCGTTTCGCGACGCCGTAGGAGGCCTGGAGCAGCGTTTCCAGTTCGGCCCCGACCATGCCGCGGCCCTGTGAAAACCGGTGCCCTTCCTTGACCTGACCGAGCACCTGAGGCTCGCCGACCGTCTGGCTGTCGAGCGACGACGCGACCGCGAAGATGTGGCGCACGGCGGCCTCGTCGCAATGATCGTAGAGCTGGTTGGCGACCACCTCCGACGGCTCGCCCGAGGCCTCGGTCAGCAGCGCCCTGACGGTGCGGGCATGCGGGACGGGATCATCGACAACGGACTGGACTTCGACGCGGTCGCAGGTCGACAGGACGATGGCTTGCGCAATGCCTTCTTCGGCCAGCTTGGTCAGGAACAGGGACGTTTTCGCCTCATCGAGGAACATCCGTTCGCGCAGGCCGACGGTGCTGGAACGGTGGTTCGCTCCAACGACGATGGGCCGCCCTTGCGCACCCGCCGCCATCGGCAGCTACCGATAGGGGGCGAGAAATTCCGGGAGGGAGGCCAGCGAAACCTCTTCCTGCTCGCCCGTATCCATATGCCGCACCGTCGCCGCCTGCCGCGCCAGCTCGTCTTCGCCGAGAATGACCACCGCGGCGGCATTCAAGCGGTTCGCGCGCTTCATGCGGCGGCTCATATTGCCGCTGTATCCGATATCGACCCGATATTCCGCGCGCCGCAATGTCTCGGTCAGCGTGAACCCGGCGGCCCGCGCCGCGTCCCCGACCGGGATGACGACGATCGGCCGGCTCGCCGGCGGCGGATCGCCGCACAACATCGCCAGCCGCTCGATACCGCCGGCCCATCCGACGCCCGGCGTCTCCCGGCCGCCCATCATGCCGATCAGCCCGTCATAGCGGCCGCCGGCGATAACCGCCCCTTGCGCGCCCAACGCCTGTGTCGTGAACTCGAACGCGGTGTGGCAATAGTAATCCAGGCCGCGCACCAGGCGCGGGTTCAGGGTGTAGGCGATCTCCAGCGCGTCCAGCCCATCGCGCACGGTGGCGAAGAATGCTTGGCTGTCCTCGTTCAGGAATTGCTCGAAGACCGGCGCGCCGGCGACGATCTCGCGGTCGCGCTCGTTCTTGGAATCCAGAATCCGAAGCGGGTTCCGCTGCAACCGGTCCTGACTGTCCGGCGACAGCTCGCCGACATAATCGTTGAAATAGGTGACCAGCGCTTCGCGGTAGCGGTTGCGGCTCTCGGTGTCGCCCAAGGTGTTGAGCTCGAGTGTCGTTTCACCCAGCACGCCGAGATTGTCCAGAACGCGCGCGCCGCAGGCGATGACTTCCAGATCGGCCTGCGCCTGCTCGACGCCGATGAGCTCGACCCCGATCTGATGGAACTGGCGCAGACGGCCCTTCTGCGGCCGCTCGTAGCGGAACATCGGCCCGCTGTAGAAGAACTTGACCGGCACGTTCTGCGCCAACCCCTCGGAAATGAAGCTGCGCGCAACACCGGCGGTATTCTCCGGCCGCAAGGTGATCTCGTCGCCACCCTTATCCTCGAAGGTGTACATCTCCTTGGTCACGACGTCGGACGTATCGCCCAATGTCCGTTTGAACACTTGGCTGAACTCGAATATCGGCGTCGCCATCTCATCGAAGCCATATCGCCCTGCGGCGGCGCGCGCCGTATCGGACACATGGCGATGCGCGCGCATGTCGTCGGGCAGGAGATCGTGCGTGCCGCGCACGGGCTGAAGCGATGCCATGATGTCAGTGCCGTGTTTTCGTCGTTCCGAGCGCGGCGAATGTGCGCATACCGCGGCGAATAATCAAGCGCCGCCGCAACAAAGCCGGTTCCAAGCGCTCAGGAATGCCGGTTAGCGCGACGCACCCGCCTTGAGAGAGTCGGCGTCAAGCGCGATGTCGCGCCGAACCGCCCCCTTCGGACCTAGATCAGGGATCACCGCGCTATCGACGGTGATTTCCAACCCGCCCGCATTGCCCGTCTCCATCAACAGGCCGGGCCTGTTCGGCACACGGTAGCTGTCTCCGGCACGCAACACCCGCGTGAGCAGTTTCTCACCATCCTGGTCACGAATTTGTACCCAGCTATCGATCCGCGCCTTGATCATGATCCGGGAACCCGCGTTATCACCGCCAAATTGCCTCGGTTCGGCAGATGCCACGGCCGGCGGTTTCGGCGGCAGTGGCAGCGCTTCCTCAGCGGCTTGAACCGCGGGCGGCGTTTCGGCGATTTGAGGCTGACTTTCCGTAACCGTCGAAGGGGTCGGTTGGGGCTCTGTCACAGGCGCTTGAACCGGTGTGGACGTTACGGTTTGTGGCGCATCGGAGCCGGTCTCCGGGACCGCCTCAACACTTTCATCACCGCCCAACAAGGACGAGAATTTCTCCGGCAGGGCGGGCACAAGTTCGGCGATCTTGACGTTTTGCTGTGCCAGAAAGACCCAACCGCCATATACCAGAGCCAAAGCCACGATTCCGATCAGGATTATGGCCCCGCTCGGCACCTTGCCTTCCGGCAGCGGCGACGGAAAGACCAGCCGGACGTCATCGCCCAATTCCGCGGTCTCATCCTTGTATCGTTCGACGATCGCGGGGCCATCAAGACCGAGATAGTCCGCGTAGGCACGGACGAAGCCCATCGCGTAGGCTGCCCCCGGCAGATCGTCGACCCGCCCCTCTTCGATCGACAACAGATAGGCGTAACGGATATTCAGATATTCCGCCGCTTCGCGCAGATCGACACCGAATTCCTGGCGCTTGGTCTGAAGCAATTCGCCCACGGTCTGCGGTGCGGAATCCGCAGGATTGAGAGGCACGACATCCGAATCGGCGTATTCCGATACGTCTGAACGGATGATCTTTTTCAAACCTCTTGCCATCGCGCGCGGCGTCTCCGCAACTCGGACTCAAGCCAACAGGTCAACCCCCAACGAAAGACGCAGGAAGCACAAAACCCGTACGCGCTGACCTGCGATAAATCGTTGTGACAGATTCAACGCGCTATAAAACACCTCAACTGTTAATATACTATAAAGGTTACGATGTAGTGGCAATAAAGAATGCACGACTGCTTTAGTCGTGGATCAAGCATACCTGCCACAAGTAATGAATTATTGTTTACGCGGTAGCCAAATAGTCTCTGGATTTATTCGGCATGTCTACAAATCGTAGCCACACCTTGTAGTGTTCAGTCGATATCTAACCCATAAGCTGTATGCAGAGATCGAAGCGCAAGCTCCGTGTATTCCTCCGCAATCAACACGCTAATCTTGATTTCCGATGTTGAAATCACCTGTATGTTGATTCCTTTCTCAGCCAGAGCCTGGAACATTTGCTGGGCCACGCCCGCATGGGATCGCATGCCGACGCCGATCACCGCGACTTTCACGACATCCGGGTAGGTAGTCAGAGACTAGAAGGTGAGGTCCTGTGTAAACC
>JAPPPC010000101.1 GCA_028817685.1 Rhodospirillaceae bacterium | reverse complement strand
GGGCAAGGCGGCCTGCCGAAAGGTCGACAGTCGGCCCTCGACGATTTCCCGCTTAATTTCCAAGCCGATGAGGAAGAAGAAGATCGCCATCAAGCCGTCATTGATCCACAGGAGCAGCGGCTTATCGATCGAGAGCGCGCCGACCTGCACCACGACGGGGGTCGCGAGAAACGCTTCATAGACCGGCGTCAGGGGCGAGTTGTAGATAATCAACGCCAAGGCGGCGGCAACCATCAACACGACACCGCCAGCGGCTTCGTGTTGGAAGAACGCCTGCGCGCCCCGCTTCAAATGTTCAGCATTTCTGGTGATTTTCGCGATCATCGTCTCTCGCCAACAAAATTCGTTCTTACCGCCTCGGGTGACTCCGCTTCGGATCGGGTTCCCTATGCCGCCGCCTTGCTGTCCGCGTCCAAATCGGCCTGCGCCGCGATGGTCGGCTGCGCCTCGGGCCGGTCCTGCGTTACCGACAGCACGCTGCATTCCAGACTGTCCTGCAGCGCCTCGACCGACCATTCGTCCGACAGGGATGAGGGGTTGGAGCCGCCGTCGGCCTGCATGACGATCAGATCGATATCGCGATGTCGCACAAGGTCCCGGATCGCCGCGTTCGGCGATGTCCGGGGCCGGTGGATCTCTATCGGCGGCTCGTCCGGCCGCACCGACCTGACAAGCGTTTCGAGCGCCGCATGGTGCGCGATCATTTGCGCCCGATCCGCTGCCCGATTTCCCGACCGAACGCCCCCTCGGTCCGGACCGCCCCAGGCGTGCACAAGCTCGAGTGACGCCCCGTGGCGCGCGGCCAGCGATGCCGCGATCTCCAAGATCTTCCGGTTCAAGGGCAGGTCTGTCCCGTCATCCAGACACGGGTCAAGGACGGCGAGAAGCCGCTTGTAGGGCACCTGCTGCCCAGGGTTCAGAAACCAGACCGGGCACGGACAGGCCGTTATCAGATCCCGTTTCGCGTTGCCCCGCAGTGCAAGGGGCGACGAGGTGCCAGGAGTGCGGCTCACCAGGACCAAATCGTGGCCATTCCGCAATACCGTTTGGACGATGGAGTCCGACGACGCGCCGCGCAGGAGCATCGTTGCAACCGGCACACCCGCAATGCGCTCAATCGAGCCGGAAATCTGAGCCAACCGCTTGTGCCGCTCGTGCTGCCGCCGCAGTTCCGTGCGCGTGCCGCAATCGGCGGCGATGGTAAGCCGCGCCTCGTTCGCCAAGGCCAACGCGGTCGCCTGATCGACGGCATCGTCGCAACAGACGGAGTCGGTCCAAACCACAAGGATGTTTTTGAAACGCTTCATCGCGGTCTCCCCCTGTTCACGGTCGTGTCGCGGCCGACCGAAGCGGAGACATCGGTCTTGACGATAAGGCCCCGCCATCAGCCAGCGCCGCCGGCCCCGGCGGGCGCCCAACCAAGGGCGGCACCCTTCTGAACAAGGTGGCGCCGGAAAAGTCAGATCGCTAATCGGTAACGGCCACGGTTTTGATAGAAATTACCTATGGCGGCCATGGACCAGCCCTATCAGCGGAGGATCGTCACCTCCGGCGCGCTGGCACCGACCCGCGCGCGGATGAGGTCCGCCAAGACCAGGAACTCATTCTCTTTCCCGGCTTTGTCCCGCCACACCAAACCGATCGTCCGGAAGGGCGGCTGCGGGTGCAATTGCCGCGCAATGATTTGATCGTCCTTCAGGACTTCCGCCGTGACATAAAGCGCCGGCAAGAAGGAGAGCCCCATCCCCATGCCGACCATTTGCCGGATCGTATCGAGGCTGGTGCCCTCATAGTCATGTGAGAGATCTGCCCCGAACGCCGCGCAGAGCTCCTTGACCTGGTCATGCAGACGATGGCCCGGCTCCAGGGTTAAAACCGTCTCGCCCTCCAAGTCGGCGCGCGAAACCGAATCCGACCGCGCGATACCATGGTCCTTCGGTGCAATGACCCAGAGCGGCTCGCGAAACAGATTGGCCGTCTGCAACACGGCGCTCTTGACCGGCAATGGGAACAACAACAGGTCCAGCCGTCCATCGTTGAGGCCGTGCAGGAGTTCTTCGGGCATTGCCTCGCGGATATATAGTCGCAGATCCGGATAGGCCTTATGCAGCTCCGGAAGAAAATGCGGCAGCAGGTACGGCCCCAAGGAATGCAGGACCCCAAGCCGGATCGTGCTACCGAGGAGGGTTTGGCCTTGCTTGGCAAGATCGACGATGTCCTGCACATCGCGAAGTATCGATCGCGCCCGCGCGGCAATCGCATCGCCGGTCGGCGTTAGAATGACGCCGGACCGGTTACGCTCCACAAGCTGAACGCCCAGCTTCACTTCAAGTTCGCGCAGCTGCCCGCTCAGGGTCGGTTGCGTCACATGGGTCATCTCGGCCGCCCGGCGAAAATGCAACGTCTCGGCGATCGCGACGAGGTAACGGAGTTGTTGAAGCGTAGGGATAGCGCTGCTCCGGTTAAAAAGACTGAGACTCGCAGGAAGCGTCTATTCGGCTAACGAATAGGTTCGTGTCGCCGGCAACGATTTCAAGGCTTTCCAGTCA
This sequence comes from Rhodospirillaceae bacterium, assembly GCA_028817685.1. Taxonomy (GTDB): domain Bacteria; phylum Pseudomonadota; class Alphaproteobacteria; order UBA8366. The sequence goes on along the minus strand of JAPPPC010000101.1, from coordinate 1,617 downwards.
GGTCCATGCAAGAAGCTCAGAACCGCTCGCCGCGCACCACTTCAATATCGGACACGGTAACGATCCCTGCGAACCGGTCGACGAAGCTGAAAACGGCTTCGAGAACGGCATCTTTTTGTTGACGATCGATTATGCACCACACCATCACCATACCGCTCATATGGCCGACCTGACCGTCGCGGGTCCATAAACCGTCCAGCCCGGAACCACCCTGAACCGGCAGCACGGTGTAACCGCTTACACCGTCGAGCGCGGTCAGAATTTCCTCCAACCGAGACGCCGCCAATTGCTCGATCAAAATATCAAGTCGCACTTTAGGCGTTGTTTCCATGTCGTTTTCCTATATTCGGCTCAGGCAAAGAGAAACTCTGCAACCGTTACATAAAGCGGAATGCCCACAATGATATTGAAGGGAAACGTTATCCCCAGCGACAGCGTCGTGTAGATGACCGGATTCGCCTGAGGCAAGGCGAGCCGCATCGCCGCCGGAACCGCGATGTAGGATGCGCTCGCCGCCAGAACCAGCATAAGCGTCTTCCCACTCACCGACATCGGCACCGGCCAAAGGGCGAGCGCCATGATGGCGGCGCTCAGAACCGGCATGTAAAGACCGAACATGAAAATGCGCCCATCCAGCGCATTGCGGTTCTGCGCCAGGCCGCGCCCCGCGACTGCGCCGATATCCAGTAGGAATAGACAAAGGACCCCCTTAAACGGGTCCACAATGAACGCTTCGATATTGGCCAACCCGTCCTGACCCGTGAACCAGCCGATGCACAGGGCGCCCAGCAGGACGAATACGGAACTATTGAGAAATGCTTCGCGCACCGGCAATGCGGTGCGGTCTTGAACACCCGCATCGGCTCCGATTGTCCGGCTTGCGAGCCAAAGCCCCGTCACGATCGCCGGGGCCTCCATCGCCGCAGCGATTGCGATGACGATGCCTTCCGGCTCCTGTCCCCGATCGGTCAGTATTTGGCTCGCCGTGAGAAAGGTGACGATACTGATCGACCCATAGTGGGCCGCGACGGCTGCGGCATCGACATTGTCCAAGCGGGTTGCCACGCGCAGCAGTCGATAGCCCATATAGGGCAAAGCCGCGCTGAACAGGATACCGATGGCGAGCGGAGTTGCGTATTCGATGCTGAAGCCGCTTTCCGCGATTCCGACACCGCCCTTGAACCCTATGGCCAGCATCAGGTAGACGGCAATCGTCTTGGCAACGGGCTGTGGAAGTGACAAGTCGACACGGGCCAGCGCGCTTACGAAGCCCAAAACGAAGAACAAGATCACCGGCGAGGCGAGCGAGCTCAAGGCGAGATCAAGCATATCTCAGCCTTACGCCGCGTCACTTTGCACAATCCGGCGCGCGGCGGAGAGGTCCATCGCATCCACGCGGAAAGCCCTTTGCCAGCAATTTGGCATGGCAAATGGCGCCGCGGACCCGGCATTAAGCTTTTGCATTTTTCCCCCTCAGTGCGGTACGGCCGCCTGCCCATGTATTTCGGGCTTACAGGATTTCAACAGCCGGTATTTCGCTTATCCCTGCGGTCAAAGGGCAAACGCGAGGATTTACGCCGTGATTGGCATTTCCAATCATAAGCATCCTATTTTTCG
>JAPPPC010000821.1 GCA_028817685.1 Rhodospirillaceae bacterium | reverse complement strand
GACCGCATCGCGCACCGCCGCGACCCGGTCGCTGTCCGCCGATACGCCGCTGCCTACCTTGATTTTGACCGATTTGAACCCGTCGCCCTGCCAGCGCTTCGCCTCGGCCGCCGCTTTGTCGGGCGGCAGTTCGCCGATCCAGCCATTGAACCGGACCCGGTCGTGCACCGCGCCGCCGACATAATCGTGCAGCGCGATGCCGCGGCGGCGGCAGGCGAGCTCGATACAGGCGAGTTCCACACCGGCCACCGCGCCGGGTTGGTCCGGTGTCAGCTTGGTGGCGCCCTCGACGATACGGTTGATGCGGTCGGGGTTCTCGCCGATCAGCGCCGGGCCGAGCACGTCGCGGATGGCGACCGCCAGGTCCGCCGCCGTGTTCGGCGATACCGACTTGTTGGACGGATCGATGCTGCTGATGCCGGTCGCACCGTCCGTGTCCGTCACCCGCACGACGACGCATTTCGTGTGGTCGTAAGATTTGCCGCCGCTGGTAAACGTGCCCACCAGCGGCATGTTCACATTGAACACCTCAACCTGTTTGATCACCGCCGTCATCCCGATCCCCCTTCCCTGTCACCGATGGCCCGCGATAGGCTTGGCCTCAGCATAGACCGGCCCCCTGATGAACCAAAGCGAGGTTGAAATGACCTACAAGATCATGATCCAGACCCCGATCTCCGACGGCATCAAGTCGGTCCTGGAGGTGCGCGACGATGTCGCCTACGAGCATTTCTCCAACCACGCCGAGGAGAACATCCTGCAGCATATCGGCAATTACGACGCGGCGATCCTGGGCATCGCGCCCTTCACCCGCCGCATCGTCGAGAAAGCCGAGAAGCTGAAGATCGTCGCCAGGGTCGGCGTCGGCTACGACGCAGTCGACGTCCCGGCGCTGACCGACCACGGCATCCCGCTCGCCATCGCGGGCATCGCCAACTCGGTGACCGTGGCGGAACATTCACTGCTGTTCATGCTGGCGCTCGCCAAGCGTACCGCGCAATACGACCGGGAGACCCGCAAGGGCAACTGGAACATCCGCTTCGAGCAACCGGCCTGGGACCTGGCCGGGCGCACGGTATTGATCCTGGGTTTCGGCCGGATCGGACGACGTCTCGTTCCGCGTTGCGTCGCCATGGACATGCGGGTGCTGGTGCACGATCCCTATGTGGTGCAGGACGCCATCGTCACCGCCGGCGCCGAACCGGTCGCCGACTGGCGCGCCGTGCTGAACGATGTCGACTTCCTGTCGGTCAACTGCCCGAAGAATGCCGAGACCGACGGCATGGTCGGCGAGGCTGAGCTGGCGGCGATGCGCGACGACGCTTTCGTGATCAACACGGCGCGCGGCGGCATTATCGACGAAGCCGCACTCGACACGGCGCTCGAGCGGAACCTCATCGGCGGTGCCGCGATCGATCCCTTTGTGATCGAGCCGGCAACCCCCGACAACCCGCTTTTCCGGCACGAGAACATCCTCGTCAGTCCGCATTCCGCCGGCGTCACCAAGGAAAGCGTGTTCCGCATGGGCGCCGCCACCGCGCAGAACGTTGTCGATTGTTTCGACGGGAAGCTCGATCCGGCCAACGTGGTCAACCAGGAAGTACTTTAAACCCCCTGCGAATTGCGTCCGCCCGTCCGATAGGGGAGGGTTGGCCGCAACGCATTCACAGTGGGGAGGACAGGATATGCCAGGATTTCTCGACGGACGGACGGCGCTGATCACCGGCTCGACAAGCGGTTTGGGCCTCGGCTACGCCCGGGCGCTGGCGGCGGAAGGCTGCGCGATCATGCTGAACGGCTTCGGCGAGGCGGACGCGATCGAAGAAGCCCGCGCCGGACTGGAATCGGATTTCGGCGTCACCGCGCTTTATAACGGCGCCGATATGCGGATGCCGGATCAAGTGACCGCGATGGTCGACGACGCGACCGGCCGGCTCGGCAAGGTCGATATCCTGATCAACAATGCCGGCATGCAGCACCGCGCCCCGGCGGAGGATTTCCCGCCGGAGATCTGGGACGACATGCTGGCGGTCAATCTCTCCGCCCCCTTCCACGCGACCCGCGCCGTGCTGCCGCAGATGAAGGAACGCGACTGGGGCCGCATCATCAACACCGCCTCGACCAACGCGCTGGTCGCCTCCCCGAACATCGTCGGCTACACCGCGACCAAGCACGGCATCCTGGGCATGACCAAGGCGGTCGCGCTGGAGACGGCGCGGACCGGCGTCACCTGCAATGCGATCTGCCCGGGCACGGTGCGCACCGGTCTGAGCGAGCACCGTATCGACACTTACGCGGCGGAGCGCGGCAAACCGAAGGAAGACGTGCTGCAGGACTATCTTGAGCAGAAAGAGCCCTACCATCAGCCGATGAGCCGCTTCATCACCATCGAGGAAATCGCCGCGGCGGCCGTGTATCTGTGCAGCGATGCCGGCGCGGCAATGCGCGGTGCGGCCTTCACCGTGGATGGCGGCTGGACGGCCCGGTAAGCGCGAAATTTTCAGCCGGGCCGGTCATCCAGATCGAGGAATACGCGGCCGCCGGTAGGATCGAATTCAGCCGACTCAACGGGGCGGGCCAGCACCTTCTCGGTGATATCCGCCAGGGTCGCGCCGACGGCCGTAACCCCCGCCTCGCGGCAGGCATCGGTGATCGCGTCGAGCACGGCGACGAAGTTCTTGGCCACCCGGCTCTCCGAATCCACAAAGTCGTAATCGTTGTGCGTCAGCATGTTGATGCAGGGCACCGCCGGCGCCCGCGCCTGGATCTGCGCCACCACGTTGCGCGCGTGCGCGCGATAGTCGAGCCCGTCGAAGTCCGGCCGCAGATCCCAGTAGAACTGCCGGCCGTCCCGCGTGTTCAGCTCCGAGGTATCGACGGTGATCGGCATGTTGGCGAAATCGAGATCGCCCGCCAGCAGGCGAAACGTCGCATTGCCGCGATGCGGGTCGAGCGGCGCGCCGGCCCAGACCGCGTGCTTGTCGGGGAACACGCGGCCCGGCAGCGAGACGGAACCGCCTTGGAAGCCTAGGTCCGACAGGACCCGGAACAACGAGTCGTTTGCCGACAAGGTTCCCTGGCGGAAATAGCGCGGCCGCACGCCGAAGGCCTGTTGCCATAGCGCCGAGGCTTCGCCCAGCATCGCGCGCGCTTCGTTTTCCGACAGGCCGCCGAACTCGCACGTGTAGCGGTCGTCGAAACGCCAGGCGTGTATGTGCAGGCCGAGGCAATGCCCCTTCGCCACCAGCGCCTGAAACAGGCTGGCCTGCGCGACGGCGACTTCGGGATGCACGAAAAACGTCACGGGAAATCCATACCGGCCCGCGATATCCGCATAAGCCTGCGTCCAGAGCGCCGCCTTTTCCAAATTCGGCGGCCCGCTGGCCGAGGGATGCGTGTCGCTGACCGGCCGCTCGCAGTCCATCGTGACGACGATATCGATTTCTTTCATGTCTCAATTCTCCTTCGCCGATCGGGCCTTTCGCGGCGATCGCGGTACCCCTCTTCCAGGATAGCCTTTGCACGCTGCCGGCGAATGCGCATAATCTTTGTATTAACCATCAAAAAGATTCGCAAAGGTCGAACAATCACTGTGAGGAGGCAGGGATTTATGAAACCGAAATTTAAGTTGCTGACAGCGGTCGTCTCGCTGGCGGCTGTGACCCTCGGCGCGCAAGCGGCGGTGGCACAGAAGGAGGGCGGCATCCTGAAGGCCTATCACCGCGGCACCCCGCCGAGCGGGTCGATCCATGAGGAAGCGACCAACTCGACGCTGACGCCGTACATGCCGGTGATGAACAATCTGATCATGTACGATCAGTCCAAGCCGGTTAACAGCCTGGACACGATCGTGCCGGATCTGGCCGAGAGCTGGTCGTGGAGCGACGACAACAAGAAGCTCACCTTCAAGCTGCGCCAGGGCGTGAAATGGCACGACGGCAAACCTTTCACCGCCAAGGACGTGAAATGCACCTGGTGGGACCTGCTGCTGGGCAATGGCGGCCGCAAATACAAGCTGCGCAAGAACCCGCGTAAAGCCTGGTACAAGAACCTCAAAGGCGTGACCGTCAATAACGATCACTCCGTCACCTTCGAGCTGGGCCGTCCGCAACCGGCCTTCCTGACGCTTCTGGCGTCGGGCTACTCACCGGTCTATCCGTGCCCCG
>JAPPPC010000429.1 GCA_028817685.1 Rhodospirillaceae bacterium | reverse complement strand
AGGCGATAACGCACCATCCGAAGAACGCCGCCTTCCATGCAAACCTCGGCCGTATCCTGAACGAAACAAAACGCTTCGAGGAGGCCGCCGAAGTCTACGCGCAGGCCGCTCGATTGGACCCGCGCTCGGCCGAAGCGCATGCGAACAGGGCGGTGGCCCTCACCGCGATGGGGCGCTGGGACGCGGCGGTGGACTCCTTCGAGGCCGCGCTCGCCCTGGTACCCGGTCATCCGGATCTATTGCACGCCCTCGGCAAGACACTGGTATCGCAGCAACGCCCCGAAGCTGCGGCTGAGCGGTTCCGCCAGGTGATCGAAGCTGTTCCCGATCATGTCGATGCCTGGCAGGGTCTCGGAACGGTGTTAATGGCGTCCGGCGACTTCACCGGTGCAGCCGCGGCATTGGCGGAAGCCTGTAAATACCGCCCACAGGATACGGAACTCGCCGTAGACAGAGGCGTTGCACTGACGCGGTCCGGTCAGCTGGATGACGCCATCGCCGTGTTGGAGGCCGTGCTCGCGCAACAGGCGGGTCACATCCGCGCGCGGTATACGCTGGGCCTTGCGTTGAAGAACGGCTATCGGATTTCCGAAGCGCGCGATCAGTTCGAAATGGTCCTGCGAGATGAACCTGACCATGCACCGGCGATGATCGAGCTTGGCGGGTGCCGCCAGCGCGAAAATAACTTCGAGGGTGCGATGGCCCTATATGGCCGCGCGTTCCGCCTCGACAACAATCACTTCGCCAACATCATCAAAACCATGACGACGATCCCGCATGGCCGGTTCAGTGCGGATTACCGGCGCATGCGCAGAAACTTGGAGACGGCGGGTCTGTGAAGCCGGCCGAAGGCGGCCGGTGCGAAAAGGCGATAACTGGCCTGACGACCGCTGAAAACGTCGTGCCTAAGGCTTCTTCGCCCGAAACTGGTTCTTGTAGACATTGGTGCCGTGCGCGAGTTCGCGGGTCAGCGGCAGAAATTTTTCGGCGTCTTCGCGATCCATCGCCTGTATGTCGAGCTCGTGGGCCTGCCGTTGGATGGCGATGCATTGTGCAACCGGTGTGCCCTTCTTCAGGACACCCTTGAAATCCGGTTCGACCCACAGGACCGGGAAGTTGATGAAGACCTCATTGTAGGTGTCCGCGTCGACCAGACCATTGATCGTCCGGAACGGCAGGTCGTAACGGTTCGACGGATGGGTGACGTAAAGCGAATAGCCCGCTTCCAGCTGGATCGTCCAGAAGCAATTGAACTTGGCGAAACCGACCCCTTCCTTGAAATAGGGCGTGCCTTCCGCCTGCGCAGGCGAATGGAAACCAAGCGGGGATTGGCTGTACAGACCGATATCGGTGTGGCCCGGACCATCGGAAGGCTGCGGCACGTCCCAGTTCCAGGAAAACTCCATATTGTCGACTTCGACATCGACCGGCAGTGGGATGATGAAGCCGTAGGTCATGGCGTCGAGGAACGGTGGACATTGCTTCAGGGTCTGCACATCCTGATCCAGGTCCGGCGAGAACGCGTTCATCGGCATCTGCTTGTACCAGTCCGGAACGCTGCGCTTGGCCGGGATCGGTCGGGGCAGGTGGTCCAGCAATTCTTCTGGACAGCGAAAGGTGATTTTCACGCGCCGATCCTCCCCGGTTTCCCGCGAGAGTAACCAACCTGCCGGGGTGTACAAAGCCCTTATTGGGGCTGCTGCGTTGACCCGCTACAGGGTAATCAGCATAGTACCGCTCCTTCGCCCCTGGGACGAATTAATCGGTAGAAAACAATAGAGCAGGTTGCGTACGCATGAGTAATGGGGCGCGGTTGGCCGTCGATATCGGCGGTACGTTTACGGATGTGGTCCTGGAACATGAAGGCGGCCAGGATCAGTTGAAGGTTTTGACGACGCCGGACGCCCCCGAACGTGCGGTGCTTGAAGGGGCTGCCGCCGTGCTGGCGCAGGCGAATGTGCCGGCTTCCGCGGTGACGCTGGTTTTCCACGGTACGACTCTGGCGACGAACGCTCTGATCGAACGTAAGGGCGCAAAGACCGCGTTGGTCGCGACGGACGGTTTCCGCGATTCGATCGAGATCGCATACGAGCATCGTTTCGAACAGTACGACCTTTACATGGAACGGCCGCAGCCGCTGGTCGCGCGCGACTGGCGGTTCACCGTTCCGGAGCGGGTGGCAGCGGATGGTGAGGTCTTGCTGCCATTGGACGAGGACGCAGTACGCCTGCTGGCGTCGGAGCTGGCCGCGTTACAGGTTGAATCCGTCGCGGTTTGTTTCCTGCACTCATATGCCAATGGCGATCACGAGCAGCGGGCCGGAGAGATCCTTGCCGAAGCGCTTCCGGATGTCTCGATTACCCTGTCCTCCGTCGTCTGCCCCGAGATCCGCGAATACGACCGGATGTCTACGACCTGCGCCAATGCCTACGTTCAGCCTCTGATGGCGGGGTATCTCGGCCGGCTGCAGGAAGGACTGCGCAAGATGGGCGTCGGATGCCCCATGCTGCTGATGATGTCGAGCGGCGGGGTGACAACGGTCGAAACCGCTGCGGCAATTCCAATCCGTCTGGTTGAGTCGGGGCCGGCCGGTGGGGCGATCCTGGCACGGGATATCGCTAAGGAGAACGATCTGGACACTGTCCTGTCTTTCGACATGGGCGGCACGACGGCGAAGATCACCTTGATCGACGATTTTACGCCGCAGATCGCCCGCTCTTTCGAAGTGGCGCGCATGTACCGGTTCCTCAAGGGCAGCGGGCTGCCGCTGCGCATCCCGGTGATCGATATGGTCGAAATCGGCGCCGGCGGCGGGTCCATCGCCGAGGTCGACGCCATGCAGCGCATTCGCGTCGGACCGGAGAGCGCGGGTTCGGTTCCCGGTCCCGCCTGCTATGGCAATGGCGGTGAGAACCCGACCGTAACCGATGCGGATGCGGTGCTGGGCCGGATCGATCCGGCGCGCTTTGCCGGCGGTCAGGTTACGCTTGAACCGGAACGGTCCGCGCAGGCGATCGATAGCGAGATCGGCGGCACGCTGGACACCGCGACCCATGTGGCCGCGGCAGGTATCGCAGAAATCGTCGACGAGCATATGGCCAACGCGGCCCGGGTACATGCGATCGAAAACGGCAAGTCGATGGTCGGCCGCACTCTGGTTGCTTTCGGCGGCGCTGCGCCGCTGCACGCCGCGCGGCTGGCGGACAAGCTGGGCATTGAGCGGGTCGTTGTGCCGCAGGGCGCCGGTGTCGGTTCCGCGATCGGCTTCCTGCGGGCCCAGATCTCCTATGAGGTGGTGCGGACCCGCTATATGGATCTGCGCGCTTTCGACCCGGCAATGGTCAATGATTTGTTCGCCGAAATGCGGGCGGAAGCGGAAGCGGTCGTGCGGCTCGGGGCGCCCGACGAAGCCTTGGTCGAAACGCGCGGCGCCTTCATGCGCTATCGCGGCCAGGGGCATGAGATCATGGTGCCGCTGCCGGACCGCGACCTGACGGCTGAGGATGGGGCGGCGCTGAACGAATGGTTTTCAGAGGCCTACAGCACGTTGTTCCGCCGTTCGATACCGCATCTCAGCGTCGAGGCGCTGAACTGGACATTGTCGCTTGCGACCGATCGGCCGGCTGCGGAGACCGTCGGGGAAGCCGGAAAGGCCTACACGCCGGATGTGGAAGCGACGCGGCGCCTGTTCGATCCGGCGCGCGGCGACTGGATCGAAGCGTCCGTGTATTCACGCGGGGCGCTGCGGCCCGGCGCAGCCGTTGCGGGGCCGGCAATCCTGGTCGAGGACGAAACCACGACATTGGTCACCAATGGATTCAGTGCAAGCGTGAATGGGTTGGGTCAGATCGTGCTGACAAAGGATGGGGCGGTGGCGTGACGGGCGTACCGTTCGACGATCTGTTGATCGCTATCGAGCGGGACCCCAATGATGCGTCGGCCAAACTGCGCAATGCGATCCGCGATGGCAGCTGTTCGATGGATCAGGCGATGACCGGTTTGCGCGAGGTCGCTGCGGATGCGGACCGCGCCCGCAACCCGGCGGTGGTGAAACACCATGTCGGCGAGATTGCGAACGGGCTCCGCTTCGCGGATATGGCGGGATTTAACGACTGGGTCGCGCGCAACGGATCGGTGTTTGGGCAAGGCGTGAGCAAATACATTCAGGACGAGCCAGAGA